>CAZRWG010000265.1:0-2507 GCA_964603805.1 uncultured Thermoplasmata archaeon | reverse complement strand
TAGAGGAAAAACGGGCGAGGAAAAGGAAAATATAGACGGTGTGGGACCTGGACAGTTAAGTTACGAGGATACCGATGTCGAAAATGAGGTTAACTATGGCTATTATGTAACGGCTTTCAATGATGAGGGAGAAAGTTTCCAAAGTGATATAGTGTGGGCAACTCCTCGTGAAGAACCTGTAGCTCCTGGTCCACCTAGAAACGTTGAGACGGAACTTTTAGATGAGGGAGTTGAGATAAGCTGGGATGTACCTTTTGATGACGGTAGTTCTTCTATAATATCATACAGAATATATAGAGAAGAGAATGGCGGTAATAGTGAATTAATACAAGAGGTTGATGGTGAAACCTTCACTTATTTTGACGACACGATCCATCCAGATACTGAATATAAATATTCCGTGAGCGCAAGAAACGATCTCGGTGAAGGTGAAAAAGAATCGAGTTCTGTCATAGAAATTCCAGAAGACCATGTAGAAGAACCTAGTGACGATGAGATCGAAAACATCTTACCTGAATGGCTTCTAGAAGGAGACATCCCTATAGTGCCTGCTATCATAGTTCTCTCTGGTATTATGTTTTTTTTGATTTTCTCCTTTTCGCTATATTACCAAAAGAATAAACATTATCGAAAATGATGGTTTTGTTCGAATTCTGTTAAATAAACTATATATTGCTTTTGTTTCTTAATATTTGTGTGATGACTATGATAGATAAAAACCCAATAAGGTTGTCAATAATAACTTTGATTTCAGCCTTATTGATTATCTCGATGATTTCTGTAGCCTCTACTTCATCTGCAGATCGCTACTCCGATTATTTAGAAAGTCAACCTGGCGGTCCACCAGATGATGTAGGGCCAGTTAGACCTGATCCTGGAGACATGACTAGGAGGATCGGTGGCTTTGAAGAAGAGATTGGTTCTTTCGTCTCATTTGATCCTTTAGATAAAGGTATTTCAAATCATTCAATTCGCATAGGTGAAGATGAATACCTTACCATATTTGATGAGGTCTCTGTAGAAGAATTTGGTAAGTACGATGAAAGAGTTGCAGGTCATACTTACTTTTTGAAAGGCAATGCAGCTGAATTTCAATTGTACGACACACCTACTACAATTTTAAAACTAAATGTATATTCCCTGAGTGAATCAGGTCGCCAAGTTAGTTTCAGATTAGGAGATATGGATATTGATGAAGTTGATGAAATGGGAAGAGAAGTGAGGATAAGTAATGAAATTTATTCAGGGAGCTTGATATCTTTAGATATGCTAGGTCATCATCATCGAAGACCTGAAGAAAATGAAGGTTTCATGAGAGAAAATGAAGAGTTCATCAATTTTACCGTAGAAGACAAAGCAACGTTCATCTTTAGGATGGAGATGGATGGATTTGAGGTTAGAACACGGAATTTCGTGAGAGAAAGGATGAGAAGAGGAAGGATAGGTGCTGAATTCAGAATAGAATCGACGGATGAAGGATATAGTCACATATCTGCCTCTTATCGAGACGTAAATATGAAAGCACAGATGAGAGATGAAAATACTCTAGAAATGTTGGTTTCATCTGAAACCCTAGGTGACGAAGGAACGCTGTTGCTTCTAGATATATCCTCTAGCGTGATGGAGATATCCTCTAGAGATGACATAGATCTGCGTTTTGATGGGGAACTAGCCGAGTTCGTAGAAAAAGATAATATCGAAGATCTTGATGAGTTAGATGATCCTTCTTACACCTTAATCCAGGGTGAGGAAGGAACACACATTCTTGTGAATGTTCCAACTTTTTCTACACATTCGATAACGGTTGAATACATCACCGATGTAGTAGATGAGTATCTCGGCTCTCTTATCTATTATATTCCTGCGGCATCGGCCTCGGTCGGTCTAGTACTCTTTGGTTTGTTTTATAGGAAACGGAGTAAAAAGAAGAACAAAGACAACAAAGTATCGATTAACGGTGATCCTAAACATTATGAAAAAGGGAAAGGAAGCGAAAAGAGGATAAAGAGTACGAAGAAAGACGAGAAAAAAGAGACCCGGGTCCGAAAAGACTAAAACGATTTACTTCTTTTAAATATAAAGGTCGATAACGTGTCATTAAGCTTGATATATAATTTAACTTTCGCATTTCTCACGATTTTGGCTCTTGCTCTCTCCGTTATTTCTATATTGGCATATAGACGATCGAGGAAAGGAAAACTTTTGATAGTTTCAATCGCATTCATATTATTTTTTGTGAAAGGACTATGGTTAACTTACTCTCTTTTCAATATCCCAAGAGGCAGTTGGGATCCCTTCCTTATACCTGTAGCTGTTTTGGATTGTTTAATATTGATCCTACTGTATATATCATTATTGAAGGGGTAACCCGATGCCAAAACCCGAGATCGAAGTTGAAAACAGGAAAAAAATCTACGAGTTGATAGAAGAGTTTCCAGGACTACATATGAGGGAGATAAAAAGAAGGACCGATATGAGTATGAATTTGGTCCGCTACCATCTTGGAC
>CAZRWG010000264.1:0-2515 GCA_964603805.1 uncultured Thermoplasmata archaeon | reverse complement strand
TAGAAGAGCTAGCTGAGATGTCTGTTAACAATCTTTCTAACGAAAGCAATCCTAGAGAGATGAAAAAAGAGGATTACGTCAAATTGTTTAGGAATATGTCTTAATCTTCTTCAAAGAGATAGAGATATTCGGAATATCCTTCTGCCTCCATCTTTTCCTTTGGAATGAATCGGAGGGCTGCTGAATTCATACAGTACCGTTTTCCTGTCGGCTGAGGACCGTCTTCGAAAAGATGACCGAGATGTGAACCTGCATGTTTGCTTTTAACCTCTGTCCTGTTATCTAGGATACCGCTCTCTTTTTGAGTGATTATATTATCAGGCTCTAAAGGTTTACTGAAACTCGGCCAACCAGTACCAGATTTGAACTTATCTTTTGAGCTGAATAAAACTTCACCTGAGACAACGTCAACATATATACCCTCTTCTTCATTATCCCAGTACTCGTTCTGAAAAGCGGGTTCTGTACCTTTATTTTGTGTGACCTCGTATTGTTTTTTAGTGAGCCTCTCTTTTAGTTCTTCATCTGACGGTTTCTCGTAAGATTCTTCACCTTCGTTTACTTTAGACTGCATATTTTCTCACCTCCTGATGATTTCCACTTTTTGTATACCATTTTTCTTCCTTCTTCGCTTAAACCTAGAGCTTTTAGATCTTCCTCAGACTCCAAAGTACCGTTACCAGAAATATACCCGTTGACACGTGCAACAGCAGTAGAATCGGTGAAATCTTTCATATGGGGATATATCTGTTTATAAGCTTTGTATATCTTTTTGTTTCTACTCAGATGATATTTCTGGTGATAATCTTCAGCAAGATAAAATTTTGATATAGGTCTTATCTCGGTCTTGACGTTTCCTGAGTATTCTTCTTGTGCCATTTCTTTACTTTTTCTAGCTGTCTTTTCCTGTTCATCATCATGGAAGAATATTATCGACATATATTGAGTGCTTTTTAGATGGGTAGGATCGTGGTTGTTCCAAAAGATGTCTATAAGTTCCTTGTAACTAATCTGATCTGGATCGTAATCTATCTGAATAGTCTCTGTATACCCGTCTAGGTTGTGATAGGTAGGATTTTTCTTAGTTCCTCCAGCGTACCCTACCCTTGTTCTGATAACTCCAGGTATGGCCCCGAAAAGGGAATCGGGGCCCCAAAAACATCCCATGGAAAAAGTCACTGATTTTAATCCTTCTGATTTGTTATTATCTATCGCGGGTTTCTTTCCTTTTATCAATTCATCAACACTTTTACCTTTTCCGAATATACCGAACGATAGTAAAAGATCAATTGTAAATTTCTCCTTTATCGTCATCTTATCTCTCTAACTTACAATATTATCTAACTCACAATTAAACCTTTCCAAATAGAATTCCGTAGTATGATGAGATGGATTGAGGATTTCTAAAAAGGGATGTATAAGGTCCTGATCTTCAATCGGACCAACCGGCTTCTTTCATAGCCTCTTTAGAAATTCGGTTGCTAGGCCCATCTCCTCTTGCCACAGTAACTCCTACATTTTTTCCAACTGCGTCTGATATCTCAGCAACTTCCTCATGATCGAACCCAGGACATAATATAATGGAATGTATCTCTTCGTCTGTAGCATACCTTTTTGCTAAGTCAATTGCTTCATTCTGATTTTTGGCGAGGTTGATGTAAAGAACGTACATTTCCGTCTAGATCTTGCTCTTATGTTTTTCCATATCTACATCTGGGGCGAGAGCCAAAAAAAGACTTCTAAATTTCATATATATCGATTTTCTCGATAATTTGAAGTTGGATAGAGAGATAAAATATTTTTGCTACATTTCTTTATTCCGAGTTAATCCTACCGTATATCTCTATAATTATGACTCCTATGATGATGGAAATTCCTGCAAGTAGGATCGACTTTCTAACGGTAAGTATTTCTGCAATGTTAGAGAAAATGATTATACCCGAGAATGAACCCATCGTTCCTAAAGTACCTCTTATACCCATACCTTTACCTCGATCTTCTTCCGTAGTCCCATCAGCGATCATTTCAAAGACCACGGGATGATAAAGTCCTCCTATCAACCCCCATATCGCTGCTAGAGGAATTATAAACCACAATGATTCTAAGTAGGATAGAAAAACAAGGGCGAGCCCAGAAAATCCAGCGGTAATTATCAATATAGATTTTTTGTCGATCAAACTTTCAACTCTCTTACTGAATAATCTTATAGATGATGCAGACGCCATTCTAGCGAATTGGAATCCTCCTATTATAGTAGCGGTAAATCCTAATCCAGAAAGATAAAGCGGAACGAGTGAGAACGCTATGTTGAAATTCATGAACATCAAAAAAGAATATAATGAAGCTATCAGTACTTTTTTGTTTTTGAGAGTTTTAAAGGCATCTTTGTATAGAGATATCACGGAAACAAACTCTTCCTGGCTCTTTTCATCTTGAGATTCTCCATTTTTTATTATTAGAAACACGATGATAAGAGCAGGAACTGATAAGATCAAGCCTAAAAGGAAAAGGGACC
>CAZRWG010000263.1:0-2530 GCA_964603805.1 uncultured Thermoplasmata archaeon | reverse complement strand
ACTCTCCTACGAAATAACGAAAAAGGATTATCAAGATGGATTCATCACTTCATTGTTGGGATCTCACGGCTCAAGATTTTAAAATTAAAAGAGGGAAAAGTTTTATCAGCCTTTCATCACACCGATAGGCGTCAATTTTGCAACGATCTTTGAAAGACCAGCGTTGTGAGTGACCTCTACGACATTATTTACGTCTTTGTAGGCACCGGGACTCTCTTCTTTTAATACCTTGTTACTCGCGGCTTTCACATAAATACCTTTTTCCGCCAAATCTTCCTTTATCTCATTCACTCTGAATTTCTTACGAGCTCCCGTTCTAGACATGGTCCTTCCGGCTCCGTGACATGTGGAGCCCCAACTTCTCTTCATGGAATTTTCGGTTCCCATCATCACGTAGCTTGCGGTACCCATGTCCCCTGGAATTATAACTGGTTGTCCCACATCTCTGTATTTTTTAGGAACTTCTTTTCTTCCTGGAGCGAATGCTCTAGTCGCTCCTTTACGATGAACTATCACGTCCTGCTTTTTACCATCTACCTCATGTTCTTCTTTTTTAGCTACGTTGTGACATACGTCGTATATCAACTCCATGTCCATATCTTCGGCTTCCTCGTCAAATACTTGCTCAAAGCTCTCTCTGACCCAATGCATTATTAGCTGTCTGTTAGTCCAAGCGTAATTTGCTCCGCAACTCATCGCTGAGAAATAATCCTGTCCTTCAGGAGAATCGAAAGGAGCACATGCCAACTGTTTGTCCGGCAAGTCGATATTGTATTTACGTATCGCTTTTTCCATCTTATCTATATAATCTGTTGCTATCTGATGACCGCATCCTCTTGAACCAGTGTGGATCATTGTCGTTATCATACCCTCTTTCAGATCCATAGCATCGGCCATCTCTTCATCGAATACTTTCTCCACTTTTTGTATCTCGAGAAAATGATTTCCTCCGCCGAGCGTTCCAAGCTGAGGAGCGCCTCTGTCCTTAGCTTTTCTACTAACTTTATGAGAATTTGCACTTTCCATCCTTCCGTTGTCTTCTATCCTTTTTAAGTCCTGTTCCCAGCCATAACCGTTCTCTACAGCCCATTCGACTCCATAATCTAATACTTCCTCAAGCTCTCCTTTTTTCAATTTTACACGACTCTTTTTACCGACTCCAGCAGGAACATTATCGAACATCTTGTTGATCAAGCTCTTTACATTATCACGGACTCTATTTTCATCAAGATTTGTCTTCAAAAGCCTAACTCCGCAGTTTATATCGTAACCCACTCCCCCTGGAGATATCACACCATCTTCCGGATCCATAGCAGCCACGCCACCGATAGGAAAGCCGTAACCCCAATGAATGTCCGGCATGGCTTTTGAAGCTCCGATAATACCTGGAAGCGTAGCTACATTAGCAACTTGTTCAGGAGCGTTATCGTTTCTAATAGACTCTATCAATTCATCATCGGCGAAGATCCATCCGTTGACCCTCATCTCTTTTTTGTAACTTTTTGGTATCGTGTATACATAATCACTACTCTTTTTCAGTGGTCCGGTCCATCTTCTTCCCATATTATCACATAACAATTGGAATTTTACGGTTATATAATTTTGTATTCTAGAGAACAATTAATATTTCGATATTAATCACTTTGAAATAACAGAGATTATCTTTTCGGCAGTTGAAGGGCCGATCCCCTCTACCTGTTGCAGTTCTTCCTCATCAGCTTGAAAAACCTCTCTAACAGAACCGAAGTGTTCTAGCAATCTTTCCGCCAAAACTCCTGATATGGACGGTAGTCCCTCCAAAATATATTTCTTCCTATCTCTAGTCGACATGCTTTTCTTCTCCTTTCTTACGGCGGAAGTCTTCTTCTTTTTCTCCTTTCTCTTTAACATCGTAGAAAGTAAAGAGGCGGTTTCTTCCTCATTTTTGGTAAATAAAATAGGGATGCGAAAATCGCAGGCCAAAGAAGATAAAGCGCCGTAGATAGCATTTTCATCTATATTTCTCCTTTCGTATAGTCCCTCTCCCTCTAATATCATAACAGGCTCTCTGTAGTTATTACTCAATGCTCTAGCTTGAGAGAACAACCTCCCGTCAGTTACCGATTCTAAAAAATCAGAGACTTCCTTTCTCTCTACGGCGGAATTTTCGGATATGATGTAATCACCGACTGATAACTGAGCTGTTTGTATCTTGATATTTTTCCTTGATAGATTTTCGACCACCTTGCTGTTCTGTTCCCTGTTATCGACGGTTATTTCCCAACTATCCTCTTCTTTTTCCTTTCTCTTGTCATAATCCATCAGAGAGCGCTGTTTTTCGTCTTTAGAGACTTTTTCCTCCTGCTTATTCTTGAGTTCTTTTTTGCTTTTCTTTTCTACAATACCATAATCTTTTTCATCATCCATGGGATCACCTACGCTTATCTCACTTCCCAACTCCTCTCTCAACTTCATCAAGTTCC
Organism: uncultured Thermoplasmata archaeon; assembly: GCA_964603805.1. Taxonomy (GTDB): domain Archaea; phylum Thermoplasmatota; class Thermoplasmata; order Halarchaeoplasmatales; family Halarchaeoplasmataceae; genus Natronoplasma. The sequence goes on along the minus strand of CAZRWG010000263.1, from coordinate 68 downwards.
TATGCATTTTTTTCTCTTTATTTTTGCTGGACCAATAATACGCTTCATCTCTAGTGTTCTTAGTGATC
>CAZRWG010000262.1:0-2537 GCA_964603805.1 uncultured Thermoplasmata archaeon | reverse complement strand
GGCGGAGGAGATGTGGGCATGATCGTAGCAAGACATCTCTTTTTAGAGGGCGTAAATTCTATACTTATGGTCTATCCAGAGGAATTTTTTTCTGGACTTCCTAGAAACGCTCAACAGTGTGTTTTAGATTTTGATATCCCCTTCAAATCGAGAACTGTGGTAAGAAGTATTTTAGGAGATAAAAAGGTTGAAGCGGTTGAAATGGTGGATGTGGATGAAGATTGGCAACCCATAGAGGGAACTGAAGAGATATACAGTTGTGATTCCGTGATTCTCTCTGTAGGATTGATACCCTATTCTGAGAAGCTTGAAGATATCGGAGCTAAAATAGACAAAAATACTTCAGGCCCTATTGTAAATGAATACTTCGAGACTACGGTCGATGGAGTGTTTTCAGTCGGAAATCTGATACAGATATTCGATTATGTAGATGATGCGGTTAAAACTTCCTTTATCGCAGCGGAAGGTGTAAGAAGATATCTCGAAAAAGAAGATAAGGAAGATTTTGGAATAGAATTGAAACCAGGAGAGAATGTGAGAACAGTTACTCCTCAAAGAATTGATCAGACAGCTGGTGAAGAGGTCTCTGTTTTTTTTAGACCAGACATCGAAAAAGAGGGCGCTAGAGTGGAGATGGTGAGCGGAGACGATGTGTTGAGTAGACATGTCAAAAAATACGTGAGGCCTTCTACTCTTGAAGAGATAACCGTTTCTAAAGATAAAATGTTAGGTGAAGAGGAGGTGTTCGTCGATGTCAGATAAAATAGAAACTAGAAAAGTATTATGCATAAGATGTCCAAAAGGTTGTAGCCTCGATTTGGAGATAGGTGACGAAATTGTTGTAAAAGGTAACGAGTGCAAGGTAGGAGAAGATTATGGGAAACAGGAAGGACGAGAGCCTAGAAGAGTTGTACCGACAACTGTTAGGATAAAGGATGCAAGATGGCCTAGACTTCCCATAAGGACGGAGGAAAGTATTCCTCTCGATAATATAGAAGATGTCATGGAGGCAGTTAGAGGTGTAGTTGTCAAGGCACCGATCGGGAAAGGAGACGTTATCATCAACGATGTGGCAGACACTTCAGTATCTATGATAGCGGAGAGGGATATGGAGAAGATAAAATGAAAAAATACATACTTGTTTTAGATATCGGAACTACTAACATAAAGGGACTTGCCTTTTCAAAAAGTGGTGATCTTTTAAAAAGTAACGAGATAAAAACAGAACCTATCTTTCCGAAACCAGGATGGGTAGAACAAGACCCAATCAAAGTGATGGATGCCGTTTACGAATTGTTAGATTTGATGGAAGATGAACTGGGTAGGGCCTCTGGTGTCGCTATAACGAATCAGAGAAGCAGTTCCGTGGTATGGGACAAGGAAACTGGCGAACCGTTCTATAATATGATTACTTGGCAGGATACTAGAACAGAGGATTTGGTTGAAGAATATTCGTCAAAATTCAAGGTAAAATTCGGCAAGTTTCTTGGAGACATAGTTAATGGGATAAGCAGATTTTTCCCCTCAATCAAAAAAACCGAAAGAGGAGGATATATCGCAAACTTGAGCTACGTCAGTTTTGGTACTAGTCATACTTCTATGCATCTTAAATGGTTGATGAATAATGTGAAACAAGTGAGAGAGGGTATCGAAAAAGGGAGAGCTTTATTCGGTACGATAGATACCTGGGTGATCTGGAACTTGACAGATAGACACGTGACCGATTATACTAATGCCTCAGCCACTGGTCTTTTCGATCCGTTTTACTTAAAATGGAGCGATAATATTATGGAGATACTCGATTTACCTTCTAGTATACTACCTGAGTTGGTGAGAAATGATGAAAGAATCGGGATGATAGAGGGTTATGACACACCACTTTTGACTGTAATCGCTGATCAACAGGCTTCTGTCTACATGAGCGGTGTGAAAAAAGGAACTACAAATATTACCAACGGAACGGGTAGTTTTATCGACATAATCGTCGGTGATCAGCCTTTACCTGGAGGTATAGGCATATATCCTATGGTGGCTTTAAGCAGCGAAAATAAGACACTTTATCTACTGGAAGGTTTCGTCAACTCTACAGGCTCAGCTATCGATTGGCTAAAAAATGTCGGTCTGATAAATGAGTACTCTGAGATAAGTTCGCTATGTAGTGGGAAAGAAAAATGCAGATTGGTATTTATTCCAGCTCTTTCAGGTCTAGCAAGTCCTTACGCACAGCCAAGTATAAAAGGCACTATAATGAACGTCACCATGGATACTTCAAAAGATGATCTAGTGAATGGACTTGTGACGGGACTAGCTATGAGATGCGCCGAAGTGGTCGGTTCCTTAGAAGATACTTCTATGGTGGAGGTAAATAAGGTCCTTTCAGATGGTGGAGCATCAAGGATAGACGAATTCCTACAGATGATAGCTGACCTTAGTGGTAAAAGTATAGAGAAACCAAAGATTTTGAACGGTTCTGCCTACGGTACTTTTATGCTAGCTAGGAAAATTTTGAAAGATGAAGATATTATACTATCATGGGA
>CAZRWG010000261.1:0-2548 GCA_964603805.1 uncultured Thermoplasmata archaeon | reverse complement strand
AGAAATTTAAAAGTATTCGATGAAATCATCGGGTTGGAAACTGGAGAGTCAGACAGCTATACAATAATGTTAGAAGATTCATCAGAACCTTTAGAAGTCACGATGGCTTATACGGATTATCCAGGTTCGTCTACTGCCGAAAAAGCGTTGGTCAATGATCTAAATCTTAGAGTCACAGCACCAGATGGTTCCGTTTACAAGGGAAACGTCTTCGAAGGTACAGATCCTGGTCAGTCCACGACCGGTGGAGAATTTGACAATGTTAATCCTCTTGAGAGTGTTTTGAGGATAGAACCACAGGTCGGAGAATACGAAATTGAGGTGATTGGCGAAAACGTACCACAGGAAAGACAACCTTATGCTTTAGCAATCACTGGGCAGTTCGATTATGAAGAAGAAACGGGGCCTATATCAGCCGACTTCGATCATGATCCAGTTTTCCCTACGGAAAAAGAGACTGTACAATTTACAGATCAATCAACATCTACCGAAGGAGATATAGCCGATTGGTCATGGGATTTTGGAGATGGAGCGACAAGTGAAGAAAAAAATCCTACCCATGTTTACGATAAATACGGGTATTATGACGTGACTTTGACTGTGGTCGATGAGACCGGTTTGGAAGATACTGAAGAGAGAATTCTAAAAATAGAAGAACGCGAATACTGCGAAATAAAAGGAGATACTTCATACGAGTATATAACTAATGTAAAGTTCAACGGCATAGATAGAGACTCAGGAAATGACGGAGGCTATGCGGACCATACAGACAGCATATCAGACCCCGTAATTCCAGGTGAGACTTATGAATTGTCGGTAACTATGAGTACAAGTGGGTTCAACAATTACGCTACAGTTGTCATCGATTGGAGTCAGGATTACAAGCTGAGCAACGAGGATGTGATCGAGATAGGTTACGGTGATGATGATCCACAGACTGTTTATACAGAGATAACGGTCCCTGAAGACGCTAAGGAAGGTGAAACTAGGATGAGAGTAATGCAGCAATATAATGAGTATCATTATACACCCTGTGAAGATCAAAATTTCGGAGAAAATGAAGATTATACTGTTAAAATAGAAAAAAGTGAGACAGAGCCTGAAGAACCTGAAGCAGATTTTATCTATAATCCAGATATTCCGAAAGAAAATGAAGAAATAGAATTTATGGATGGATCAACTGCTCCGGATGGAGATATAGTCGAATGGTCTTGGGATTTTGGAGATGGAACAACTAGTGAAGAACAACATCCTATTCACATCTATAATGATTCGGGTACTTATACGGTAGAATTGACAGTTACCGATGAGAATGATCTTTCAGATTCGGCAGAGAAGGAAATAACTGTAGAAGAACTAGAAGGTCCAACTGCCGCTTTCGATTACTCACCAGAGAAACCTATGGAAGATGAAGTTGTAGAGTTTACAGATCAATCTACTTCAAGTGATGGAGATATAATCGAATGGTCATGGGACTTTGGTGATGGATATACAAGTGTGGAACAGAATCCGAATCATGCTTATTCTGAGCCGGGTACCTATACGGTAGAATTGACAGTTATCGATGACAATGATCTTTCAGATTCAACTGAAATGGAGATAACAATTGAAGAACTAGAAGAACCAATTGCTGATTTCAGCTATTCACCAAAAAATCCAGTAGAAGATGAGGTTGTAGAATTCACAGATCAGTCCACTGAGACTGATGGAGATATAATCGAATGGTCATGGGACTTTGGTGATGGATATACAAGTGTGGAACAGAATCCAAGTCATGCTTACCAGGAGGAAGGAAGTTATACAATAGAATTTATAGTAACAGACGAGAACGGTCTCTCAGATTCAACTACGAATGAGATAATAGTGGAACAAGAAGAGGATGAAGAAGAGGACGATTACTGCAAAATAGTCGGCGATACAACGTTCGAACATATTACCAACGTGAAGTTCAACGGTATAGATAGAGATTCAGGAGACGATGGAGGTTATGCCGACCATACAAACAGCATATCAGACCCTGTTATCCCGGGAGAGACCTACGAATTGTCGGTAACTATGAGCACGGGTGGATATTCAAATTACGTTACAGTTGTCATCGATTGGAGTCAAGATTACGACTTGAGCAATGAAGAAGTGATCGAGGTCGGTTATGGAAACAATGATCCACAGACAGTAACTACATACATAACTGTTCCTGAAAACGCTGAAGCAGGAGAAACCAGGATGAGAGTGATGCAGAGATATAACGGCTATCATTACGATCCCTGTGAAGACCAAAATTGGGGCGAAAACGAAGATTATACCGTTAAGGTAGAAGAAGGTGATATAGAACCTGAGGCAGATTTTACCTTCAATCCAGATAATCCAAAAGAAAATGAAGAAATAGAATTTACAGACGAGTCTACTGCATCAGATGGAGATATAGTTGAATGGTCATGGAATTTTGGAGAAGGGACAAAAAGTTCTAATCAGCATCCCACGCATACTTATACGAAGTCTGGAACCTATATAGTAGAACTTTCCGTTAGAGATGACAACGATCTTTCAG
>CAZRWG010000260.1:0-2556 GCA_964603805.1 uncultured Thermoplasmata archaeon | reverse complement strand
TCATCTCCTTTTCTTCTTTATTGGCTTCTATTGCCTTTCCGATCAGAGATTCCACTTCCTCCTCAAGATCATGTTCAAAGCTTCATTTACGTGATCCATGAGTAGTTCAGTCATAGTAAGATCATCTTCGTCGAAGTCATCCTCTTCGGAAGAAATCGCTTGAAATACTCCAAATTTACCTATAGGGACTGTTATACCCGATCTGTAATCATCGTTTGTAGGAGAAGCTTCTTCTAATTCATCTATGCTAGAATCCAAATAAGATTCGTTTTCCAAAAACGCTCTTCCGGCTACGCTATCTTCGATAAGCAGGTACGAAGGTTCTTCATCGGGATAATTCCCGGAAGTTTTTTTCGTGACTAAACGATCTTTTTCTGGTGTATTGATCACACACCATTCGAACTCCAAAATATCTTCAGCTACCTCGATAGCCAGTGTGTATACATCTTCTTTAGATTGACAAGTTTCCAAATCTGCACTAGCTTGTTGCAATTTTTCTAATTTTTCTTTAGTTTTTCTTATCCTGATATCAGCTTTTTTTCTTTCCGTGATATCAAAAATATAATGGACGTAAAGATCTTCAGTATAAGGGATCCATATCCCATAATAGTATCTACCATCGTATTTTACTTCTATTTCTCTACGTTCTTCCGTTTCCCAAAGTTCAGACGCTTTACAAAATGGACAAGGAAAGTCTCTTTCCGGTACCGTTTCGTAACAAGTTTCTCCCGGTGCAGCACCGATCTCCTTTGCTTTCTCGTTGGAAAAAACTATCTCTCTAGAATCTTTCTTTAATATCAAAGCATAACCGGGAATATTGTCTAACAAAGTTTTTCTTTTCTCTCTTTCAGTCTCTAGTCTTTCCTGACGTGTTTTTAATTCTCTCTCTTTCTTTACCTGTTCCGTCATATCCCTTACGAGGGCCATTATGAGTTCTTCATCTCCATACTCTACAACCCCGGTAACCATCTGAACTGGGTAGATTGTCTCGTCTTTGCGCTGATGTTCTGCTTCTATCGTATGTTTTATCCCAGCTTCCCACTCCTCCCACTGAGCCAGGATCTCTTCTTTTGGCAAATTTATACCATCTAGTTGTTCGGGATGAAAATCGAATACATTCATCTCCAGGAGCTCCTGCCTATCGTATCCCGACTGTTCGCAGGCTCTTTCGTTGACCTCGAGAATATTTCCCTTCCTATCGTGCAGATAGATAGCGTCCATAGACTGTTCGAACAGTGATTGGTATTTCTCTCGGCTCTCCTGTAATCTTTTTTTAGTGTTTTCTAGCTCGGTAATATCTTCAATAGCTACCAAAACACGTTCTTTTTCTTCAAATTCTAATGGTGCTGTAGTGACCCAAAATGATACTTCATTTTTCCCTTCCCCAGCTTCAAAAGGCAAAGTTCCTTTTTCTCTATAGTGTTTTTCTCTTGTTTCAAAAGTATCTAATACTGAATTTTTTACTATACACTCTTCACATTTTTCACTGTATCCGCATCCATCTGGATCTTCCAATCGATTCAAACATCTTAGGGCCTCTCCACCTCTTTGATTCAAAATCTCTTCCTCAGATTTATTTGCAAATTTGAGACCTGTGCGATTGATCATCTTGACTCGTCTATTCCGATCGACCACCATAACAATAATAGGAAGATGTTTGAAAATCGAAGATAGAGTAATATTCTTTTTCTTCAACTCCATCTTAGTTTCTTTATGTTCTCTTTCCTGTTTTATAGCATTAGCAAGCACTTCAAACTGTGATTTAGGATCTCCTCCTTTCCGGAGGTATCTATCAGCTCCAAGATTTAAAGCATCCATAGCCACCTCTTCACGACCTTTACCGGTGAACATTATAAAGGTGATATCTATCTCTCTTTTATTCCTGATCTCTTCCAAAAAATCAAGCCCATCCATCTCCGGCATCTGGTAATCTGAAACTATGACATCAAAATCTTCTTTATCTAATAATTCAAGACCTTCTTTTGCCGAGGAGGCCGTTATCACGTTTAAATTACCTTCTCTCTCCAAAAATATCTTTGCCTGATCTAAAAGGGAATGTTCATCATCTACGAGTAGGATATTTATTTCATCCTTCATGATCACACCCTTATTTCTATAGTCCGTCTAATACTCCATATACGAAGTCTATATTATATCAGTTTAACCCATATCCACCCTAACAAGGTCTAACGAGATATTTCATGCCTCACAATAATGTTCCTAATTATCTATCTTCCCGTTGCTTAGATAATATCTAGAATGATAAATTTTGTTTCTTTAGCTTCTTCGGCTAATTCAACTTTTCGTAGCAAAGAACGGTATGTGTCTATTGAATAGATTTTGTTTCCCACCTCGTGTAACAAAAAGTTTAGAAAATATTTTCTTTCTGCTTCTTTTCTAATTGTGTTATATGAAACCTGCCTCCTATCATCTCTAATTATACTTTCCATCCTCAATAATCAGTTTACTCATAAGATCTAATTAAACTTAATTTTTCTCAACTTACTTCTAAAAGAGAAAATACGTATTGTTCGAATTCTCTTGAGTAACCCAGCG
>CAZRWG010000259.1:0-2563 GCA_964603805.1 uncultured Thermoplasmata archaeon | reverse complement strand
AGATCTTTGTGATGGGTAAACGATACAAGGTACCCAAGGGCCTCACCATAATGACTGCACTAGAGTATGCTGGTTATAAGTTCACGAGAGGATGCGGCTGTCGAGGAGGTTTCTGTGGCGCTTGTTCGACCGTGTTCAGAACGGAAGACGAATACAAGTTGAAGATGGATCTAGCCTGTCAGACCGCTGTCGAGGACGGGATGTTCCTTGTCCAATTGCCGTTCATGCCTGCTGTAAGAGAAGATTACGATGTAGATGAAGTTGATCCGGAGGAACATGATAACGTACTTCTAGATTATTATCCGGAAGTCGCAAGATGTGTTTCTTGTAATACTTGTACTAAGGCTTGTCCTCAGGATATAGAGGTGATGGATTACGTTCAGTCAGCTCTTAGAGGAGATATCGAGAGGACCGCTGAGCTATCATTTGATTGTATCCAGTGTGGTCTTTGCTCTATCAGATGTCCAGCTGACATAAAACATTATCATATGGCTCAGATGGCTAGAAGGATACATGCTAAGTATAATCAGCCGGAGAGTGACGAACTGGCTAAACGAGTCCAGGAAATTAAAGAAGGTAAGTACGATGATGAGATTGAGGAATTGGTAAACATGCAAAAAGAAGCGCTGAAGAAACGGTATGATGAGAGAGATATCAAGGAGGAGGGATAAATATGTCTGAAGGTTATCCAGATTATATGGAAGAGAGTATAAAGAAAGTTGAAGAGACGAGATCCGAGAGGATAGATAAAACCCCTGATAGGATGGATCCGGATGAAGCTGATGAAGTTTTGAACAATTTTCATCCAGATTACAGAGAAGAAGGCAAAAAAGAGATAGAGATCGGTCCGAGCAAAGGAAGAAAGGCTCCAACTGAAGTCGCGAAGATGTTGGAATCGCACAGCTTGATTGACCCTTCTAAGATAGATCTTACCCAAATTGATTATGACGTGGACGTACTGATAATCGGAGGTGGGGGAGCAGGTACTGTGTCGGCCTTATGGGCCGTAAAAGAAGGTATTGATCCCGAAGATATCTTGATCGCGACTAAATTGAGACATGGTGACTCTAACAGCATGATGGCTCAGGGTGGTATCCAAGTCGCAGATAGAGAAGACGATTCACCTGTGAGACATTATCTAGACGCTATCGGAGGAGGTCATTTCACTAATGAACAGGAACTTGTGAAGGCTTTGACGATGGACGCCCCTAAGATCTTAGATTGGCACGAGGACTTAGGGATGATGTACGATCGCGAAGATGATGGAGAATTCTCCGAGCTTCCTGGAGGAGGTACCTCAAGATACAGACTGCATTCAGCCGGCGATTATACAGGCATGGAATTGATGAGAGTTCTTAGAGACGAAGCTAGAAACTTAGATATACCTGTTCAGGAGTTCACACCCGCGGTCGAATTGTTGAAAGATGATAAGGGTCAAATTGCAGGGGCTCTATTGATGAATCTTGAAACTAATGAGTACTACGTTGCGAGGGCTAAATCTACGATCATGGCCACCGGCGGCTTTGGAAGACTTCACATACAATCGTATCCTACCACAAATCATTACGGAGCTACGGCTGATGGTTTGGTTATGGGTTATAGAGCAGGAGTCCCAATAAGAGATATGGACAGCGTTCAGTATCATCCTACTGGAGCCGCCCATCCAGATCAGATTGTTGGTCTTTTAGTTACTGAGAAAGTGAGAAGTTTAGGTGCTCAACCTGTTAATAAAGACGGTGAGCTATTCGTCAATCCACTTGAACCTAGAGATATTGAAGCTGCGTCTTTGATACGTGAATGTTACGGTAAAGACAACGGTGTCAAGACACCGACCGGCATGAAAGGAGTTTGGTTAGACTCTCCATTGATCGAGGAGAAGAAAGGTGAAGGAACTATAGAAGAGAACCTTCCAGCGATGGTGCGCTTATACGAAAGGTTCGGTATCGACATGACGGAAAAACCTATACTCGTGTTCCCAACGCTTCATTATCAGAACGGTGGTTTAGAGATCAATACTGATGGTTCTACTGCTGTTCCAGGATTGTTTGCTGGTGGAGAGGTTGAAGGAGGAGTCCATGGTAAGAACAGATTGATGGGTAATTCTCTCTTAGATTACAACGTATTTGGTAGAAGAGCAGGTATTAACGCAGCAAGTCATGCTAAAAAGACCTCTTTAGGTGAATTGACTTTAGATCACGTCACAAAGTACGAAAACCAATTGAGCGAAGCGGGAATAGAAACCGATAGAAAATCACCTATGCTTCTGCCTGAATATAGAGGTGAAGAGGTATTGAATCGTCATCTCGACGTCGAAGTAACATTGTAGAAGGTGTAAATAGGATGTTTGAATTAAACGAGGACTATTGCAAGGGATGTAATCTATGCATCGAATTCTGTCCAAGAGATGCGTTAGAGCCGGCAGATGAGCTCAATGAGAAGGGCATACATCCACCTGTAGAAGTTGAGGATAGGTGCAATAATTGTCGGCTCTGCGAACTGATATGTCCTGATTTTGCGATTACTATCGTCGAAGAAGAGGAAGAAGAGGAGTAATAAGATGAAA
>CAZRWG010000258.1:0-2577 GCA_964603805.1 uncultured Thermoplasmata archaeon | reverse complement strand
GAGTAGGTGAAGTCCTATCTGACTATGATTATGAAGTAGATATTCAGGAGATAAATGAAGCGGATCAAAAAACCATTGATCAAATAAACGAAGCTATCACTGAAAAGACCGGGTTTTTACTCGGAGTCGGTGGAGGAAAATCGATAGACGTAGCCAAATATTCTTCCCATTTGGCGGAAATACCCTTTTTGAGTATACCCACCGCTTCATCACATGATGGTATAGCTTCTGGTAGAGCTTCTATAGAAAGAAATGGGAATAAGACATCGGTTGAAGCTCAATCTCCTCTAGCTATGATTGCCGATACTGGCATAATAGCAGACGGCCCGAACAGATTGATGTCGGCAGGTTGTGGCGACATAATCTCTAACGCTACAGCAGTCAAAGATTGGAAGTTAGCGAGGAGGTTGAGGAACGAGGACTTTTCTCACTACGCCGCAAACCTTTCCCAAATGACTTCTGATATACTGATGAAGAACGTGGATAACATTAGACCGGGACTCCAAGAAAGTGCATGGCAAGTAGTCAAAGCCCTCGTCAGTTCTAGCGTGGCCATGAGTATCGCAGGCTCTTCAAGACCAGCTAGCGGTAGTGAGCACAAATTCAGCCATGCCCTAGACGATATTGCTGAGGAACCTGCTTTGCACGGGGAACAATGCGGCGTCGGAACAATAATAATGATGTATCTTCACGGAGGAAATTGGAGAAAAATAAAGAATGCGCTTCAGGCAGTCGATGCCCCTACAACAGCTAGGGGTCTCGAAGTGAAAGAAGAAGAAGTCATACAGGCACTAATCCATGCTCCTGAGATTAGACCCGGAAGATATACTATTTTAGGTAATAGAAAGATGAATAGAGATGCTGCTGAAGAAGCAGCTAAAGAAACAGGTGTGATTTAAAAAAGGTGAAAAAATATGGGCTCTGTAACATTGATAGGAAAAAGTCTAGCAAAAGAGGGTATGAAATTTCGATTCGGCGGTTGCCTTTCAAAATGTCAAGATTGTGAATTGAAAAACTCCTGCTGTGGATTGGAAAAGAACAGATGGTACGAAGTGACAGGTGTTAGAGATAAGAATCACAAATGCAAAGTTCACCATGAAGACGTGAGTGTGGTAGAGGTTGAGCAGGTGCCTATCGAAACCGCAGCATCTGAAAAATCAGTTATCGAAGGATCAGTAATAACTTTAGAAGACAAAGAGTGCAGACTTGTTGATTGTGAATATTTTAATCTGTGCTATCCTCCCGGGATCGAATTTGGTACCAAATACAACGTTGAAGAGATAGGGAAAAAAATAGATTGTGAGAAAGGGAAAGACCTGAAAATAGTCAAGTTGAAGTAATATATGAAAATCTCTTCACTTTCCTCTTATCCTATCAAACCAACTTTTATTTTTATCTTTTTCAATGTTTTCAAACCGCTCTAACATTTTTTTCTGCTCATCGGTAAGGTCTTCTGGAATCTTCACATTGACTCGGATCAGTTGATTTCCATAACCGCTACCTCTCTGCTTTTTTAGTCCCTTATCCGGTATCCTCAATTTATCCTCTGGTTGGGTTCCAGGAGGTACTTTAACCTCAGCCCTTCCTTCCAATGTTGGGACTTTTATGGTTGTACCCAATGCTGCTTCTGTCATGCTTATATTTGCCTCGGTTAAAACATCATCCCCTCTTCTTTCGAATCTATCATCCTCTCTAACTCGAAGTGTAACGTACAAATCACCGGATTGTCCACCTCTTGGAGCGGCTTCTCCTTTACCTTTTACCCTTAACCTAGTCCCGTCTTTTGCTCCTGGAGGAACGTTAATTGTAATAGTCTCAGTTTTCTCAACAATTCCACTACCACTACATTCGGGGCAAGGATCCTCTACGATTTCACCTACTCCGTCACATCTATCGCACTCTGTTATCCTAACTACTTGTTGAAAACCTCTCCTTTGGGCCTGTTTTACCTCACCTGCACCACCACATTTGGGGCAGGTTTTAGTTCCGCCACTTTGACTACCACTCCCATTACACTCTTCACATTTGGCCTTTCTATTAATCTTTACAGTCTTTTCTGTTCCATCTTTGATATCTTCTAGGTCAACCTCAAAACTGAGTTGTAGGTCTCTACCACGTCTTTTTCTTGGCCTTCTACTTCTTCGAGTACCACCGAAAAATTCGCTAAAAAGATCTTCAAAACCGCTACTTCGTCTTCGTCCTCCTCCAAAAAGATCTGAGAATATATCTTCGACTTCATCACGATGTGAAAAATCTGACCAGTCAAAACCCCCTCCGCTGAATTCTTGCTTTACGCCCTGCTTACCGTACCTATCATACCTCTTACGCTTCTCATCGTCAGCTAAAACCTCATAGGCTTCAGAAATCTTTTTAAATTTCTCTCTAGCCTCGTCAGTATTCTCCGGATTCTTATCAGGATGATACTTTTTAGCCTTTTTTCTGTAGGCCTTCTTGATCTCCTCTTTTGAAGCGTCTTTGTCAACGCCCAGTATATCGTAATAATCTTCGTCAGCCATGTTTTTCTCACTTTCGGTTAAGTCCAAACGGTCAGGTGAATGTCCACCAAACAACACAGTG
>CAZRWG010000257.1:0-2589 GCA_964603805.1 uncultured Thermoplasmata archaeon | reverse complement strand
TTACTTCTTTCAAACCTTTTAGATCCTTTTCATCGACTGGCTGCTCCACGAACTCTATATCGAATTCTTTGATCCTGGCGCAGAAATCCTTTGCTTCTTCAACAGAGTAGCCTTGATTAGCGTCGACCCAGATCTTCACATCGTCTCCGACCGTTTCTCTCACCGCTTTTATCCTTTCAATATCGCTTTCCATGTCCAGACCTACTTTGATCTTAATAGCCTTGAAACCTTGGTTTAAATAATCTTTTGCGTGCTCGACAGTTTCCTGTTTATTCATTATCCCGATAGTTCTGTCTGTAAAGACCCCTTCTTCTTTAGAAGCATCGTAAAACTCGAAGACTCTTTTTCCTTTGATCTTTCCGTACAGGTCATAAAGTGCTATGTCCAAACCGGCTAGCGCTGAAGGATCACCTGGATTTTCTTCCCTAAATTTGGACCATATATCTTCTATCTCTATCTCCTTACCAATCAATTTCTTTTTCCAAGGTACTAAGCAATCCATGATACTTTCGTTGGTTTCTTCGGTAACACCGTTAGCTGCTCCGTTACCCCAACCCGTTTTTCCTCCACCTTCAACTTTTACGACCACGTTTTCAGTAGTAAAAGTAGTTCCAGTAGCTATCTTGAATTCCTCCTCATTCTCTATCTCGACCGGGTAAAGTTCTATATTCTCTATCTTCATATTGAAATACCTCGTTAGGTTAGATTAATCGAAAGGAAAGATATTAAATTTTGGAAGCTCTCCGGAAAACTACTTAGTCGGAGTGAGGATTTAAATATTATCTAAGACTTCAAACGCTCAAGCGTAAAATAAAAGGTAGAAAAGATGGATATCTTATTGATACTCGATTTGATTATTTTGTTTACGGCTCTGTTAGTTGTAAATTATGATGTTAAAAATAAACCGTTAGATAGGAAAGTGTTTTACGTGTGGGTGATCGGAACAATTATGGGATATCATTTTTTCTGGTTGTACGGCGTTGCGGCAGTGATGATCTTTTACTTCGCTTGGACCAGAGCCCTATTAAGGAGACACGACCTGGATTGAGGATATCTCATCTAACAGGAATGATGCTCTCTTCAAGACTTCGTGGATAGTAAGTCAGTATCTCCACTCCATTTTTCTTGACCACGACGGTATCAGAATGTCGAAAACCTGCGTAGTCCTTGATATAGATTCCTGGTTCTACACTTAAGACCATGTTTTCTTTCAATATCCAATCCTCACCGACATCCAAGAAGGGAGGTTCATGTATCCTTGTGCCTAATCCATGTCCTGTATGGTGTCTCCATGTATCCTCGATATCTTCTTTTTCGTACAATCTGTATACCTCTTTATCCACTTCGGAGAGTTCCTTACCGGCCTCGATAGCATCGAAGGCGATATCTTGGGCTCTCACGGCTAGTTCAAAGTATTCTTTCTGTTCCTGTGTCGGTTCTCCGACTATCCACGTTCTTTCCAACTCACTGCTGTACCCTCCTATCTCAACTCCCGCTCCGTTAACCAAAACATCTCCTTCTTTGATGATTTCATTGCTTGCAATCGCGTGTGGCAACGAAGATCCTTCCCCTACTTGTCCTCTATATCCTACGGTTATAGGAAAGCCGCTACCGGTCTGCTCATATTCGGGTCCAAATGCTCTGATGATGGCTTCCGACGCCTTCATAGAAGCTCTCATCGAAGCTTCTATCTCGGATAATCCCGGCTCAGTTTCTTCCTGAAGATATTTCAACCCTAGATTATCCCATTTAGCGCTCTCCTTCATCAGTTCTATCTCCTCGTCTTCTTTTACGCTGAAAAATTTTTCCAACTCTAACCTGATATCTTCAACTTCTGTATCTATCAATTCACTCAAACTTTCACCGAAGTAACCATAACTGCTTCCGTAACCGTCCTGATCGACAGCAATTTTATCGTATTCTTTTTCTTCGACCATCTCCTTTACAAACTTCATGGGATGCTTTTCTCCAGGATAATCAGGATAAGTATACAACTTTTCCAACTCGATCTCTCTACGCTCGAGATGTTCCTTCTCCAACCGGGGGATCACCATCTTTTCGCTTTCTCGGTCCAACAAATAAGCGATCGGCCTTTCTGTGGGTAAGAACGCAAAACCGGTCAGATTGAATATGAAGGTCGGCGAGAACAAGCATAAGGCGTCCAGTTCCTCTTTCTCTAATCTAGCTAACAGTTTTTCTTTTTTTCTATCATATATTTTCCTATCCAACATGAAGTTCATTTTAACACCATAAATGCTATAGTGAAGATATGGTTATAAATTTTGTTCGTTACACCTGTCCTTGATCACTCCAGACCTAGTATATCTCTATACCCCTGCATATCCATGAAACCGTGACCACTTACATTGAAGACGATAGTCTTTTCTTCGTTCCTTCTTTTGCACTCTCTAGCCTCATCTATTGCTGCAGCAACACTATAAGCGGATTCTAGAGCGGGCAAAAAGCCTTCAGTCTGGATAAACATTTTTGCTCTATCGAACACGTATTTCTCGTTTTTTGGATAAATCATCGTATCTATAAATCCTTCTTTCTTCAGAGCGCTTATTATAGGCGCGGCCCCATGATAAC
>CAZRWG010000256.1:0-2596 GCA_964603805.1 uncultured Thermoplasmata archaeon | reverse complement strand
AGAACAGCAGTACGAACGCCTTAACGAAGATGAATATTATTTCCATCAATGATATACCGGCTTTATCGGTCATCTTGTCTACTTTCTCAAGGTCCTTCGAAAACGGGCTCTTTTTGATGAATTCTCTGAGGAAATTGACCAACATCTCGGCTACGTATAGACCTATCACTATGACTATCACTGCTACGATCAACCGCGGTATGAACAGCACTATCGGCGTCAGTATTTCTGTCAGTGTCTGTATCCCAGCGTAGTCCAAGCCTATCTGTAGGAATATCACGAAGATGAACCAGAAGAACAGTATCCCTATCAATCCAGATACTGACTCGAGTCCAAGTTTTTTCACTTGTTTCGTCACTCCTACACGGACCATAGCCTTTTCAAAACCGACCTTCTTCAATATCTTGGTTATCGACCAGCTAGCTAACTTCGCGACTATATAGCCTATGATAACCAGGACCAAGAAGAACACTAGACCAGGAACGATGTCCAAGAAAGTATCTCTGATGTTTTCCCACATGTTCTCAAAAGTCTCTATCACTAAAGGACCGGATCCCATATCTATAGATAACGATTCACTCTCACTAGGTATAGCCTGTGCCACTGAAACGCTTCCAAAGCCCATGGCTAGAACCAAAAATAGAACCAAGCCGTAGACTCCTATTTTACTTTTATTTAGCATTTATTAACACCCAAAAAATTGTTATGTATTGATAATATATAAAGTTTTTTAGATGATTTTAAATAAAAGTTTCTAGTCGGTTAGTTCTATATATCATTGTTAAAATGAATGGTTGGATTTATCTGAACTCTTAATCTATCAGAGGTCATGATTATGGTAAAAGGGAAAAAATTTCCAAAGATAAAGGGAAGAGCACTCTCAGGAAAGAAAATGATACTACCTAATGATGTTGAAGGCGAGGCTATACTCGTAGGAGTTGCTTTCAAAAGAGAAGCACAGGAGATGTTGGATTCTTGGGCTAATTACTTTGATATCCTTTGTGAAGGAAAAAGAGACATCTATGAGTTACCTATCATAGAAAGCTCCCTATGGAAAATATTTTCAGGGCTAATAGATAGAGGTATGAAATCCGGTATTCCGAAGGAGATGCACGACAATGTAATAACCCACTATGGTAACGCATCCGATTTGAAGAAAAAACTCGAGATAGTAGATGAAGACCTCGGTTATGTTTTTCTATTGGATAAGGAAGGCAAGATACTATTCAAAGGCGAAGGTTATCCTGATAAAAAAGGGAAAAAAGAACTTTTAGAACATATCAAAGTGATATGTGATCCGGCGGAGTAATAGTGATCCAAGATTTTAAGATCCGAAGCGATATATCTACGGCAAATTTTATTTTCTGTGCGTATTTCACTTAAACGATTTAGAAGATCGGAGTGAACAACTTGGATACAGACAAAGGTAGTATACCTAAATTCGTGATCATCATCCTACTCATGATGGGAGCTTTCGGTGTGATGGGAGGTGGTCTAGTAGCTCCTAGTCTACCGACCATCGGTGAAGCTTTCGATGCGCCAGAAGAACAGTACGGCTGGATACTGAGCGTTTATACCTTATCTGCTGCTATCAGTCTACCAATCATAGGTTACTTCATAGACTCTATCGGGCGAAGAAAAGTTGGGGTTTCCTGTCTTCTCGTGGATGGAGGTGCTGGTCTCGCCATCATATTTGCTCCTAGTTTTTCCGTACTTTTACTCCTGAGATTCATACAGGGTATCGGTATCGCTGGCTTGGTTCCAGTAGCTATGACTGTTATAGGCGACTTGTTTTCGGGTGAACGTAGGCTTCGACTGATGGGATATTTGACCGGGACTATATCCTTAGGTGCGGTCGTTATCCCTACTTTAGGTGGAACGCTCGCCTCATTTGATTGGAGACTTGTCTTTGCGGTATATGGTTTTTCGCTAGTTTTGGCTATTTTCTTTTTCTTCAAACTTCCGGAGACCAGTCCTAATAAAGGTTCTAAGAAAACACAGCACGCTTCTCCATTGGAATACGCCTCATCTTTATTTTCTGTGCTTAAGATCGGAAAGATACGAAACATGATGATACATTCGCTCATCCTATATTTTCTTCTTTATGCTCTTGTCACTTTCCTTCCACTATACCTGATCACACAACATGGTTTCGATGAGATCTTCACAGGTTTAGCTCTATCACTCCAGGCGATATTTTCAGCAACCCTGGCTTCAAGAGCGGATTTTATAGCTCGCTACATAGGATGGAGAAGACGTGCCGCTTTAGGCTTCACCTTGATGGCTCTCGGATTTTTATCCCTGCCTATTTGGCCGATAAGCAGTTATCTAGTCAGTTTGAGTTTTATGGTCTACGGTATAGGTATGGGATTCACCTCTCCAACGATCTACGATCGTGTGACCCGTATTTCTCCAGAAAAACTCACTGGGTCAGTTATCTCTATTTTCAATACTATGAAATATGTCGGGATGACCCTCTCTCCCTTCTTACTCGGGATAGCTTTGTTCTTTACCGGATTGAATGTAGTCTTCACCGGTGTTGGAATATTAGCAATTATCTGGGCGATTTTCACAATACTTCCCGAGTTCAGATGAG
>CAZRWG010000255.1:0-2605 GCA_964603805.1 uncultured Thermoplasmata archaeon | reverse complement strand
AGATGGTAATATGGTTGAAGAATAAAAACGGCTGTTATAGGCTAAGAGAAGATTATGAACCAACTTTTTATATTGAATCTGATAAAAAGTCGCTCAAAGAAATAAAAAATTATTACGAAGAAAGAAATTTTAAAACCAAATCTGTCAAAAGAAAAGCAGATCTTTATTCTAAAAATAAAAGGGATCTTCTCGCTGTAACTCCGGGAAAATTATTCGACCCTAGAAATCAACTCGAGGCGATAAGTTTTTTTGAAGGATTCAATAAGTACCGTTTCTATAATGTTGACATCCCGTTAGACCAGAGATACCTTATAGAAAAAGGAGTAAGAACTTTTTCACTTGTAGAGAAAAATAACGGATGGAAGAGCTTAGAGAGAGAATCCACTATTCACTATTCTAAACCGCCTTTGAAAAAGATCTCTCTAGAAACAATATCTAAGAGCAAAAATCATCGAAAGATGAAAGATAAAATTCAGGCGATGAAGATAAACGAGGAAATCATTAGAGGGAAAGAACCAGATATTCTTGAACGTACAGATGATATTATCGATAGGAAAGACCCAGATATCCTTTTCACCTCGAGCAGAGACGGACTCGAGATACCTTATTTAACTCATAGAGCTGAGATAAATAACGTAGATCTAAAACTAGGGAGAGAAAGAACTTTCCACCCTTCAAAGAAAGGCTCATGGTACGAATCTTATGGCAGAGTCATCTATAAAGCTCCTTTTTATCCTTTGAAGGGACGTATCCATATAAACACAAAGAATTCTTTTCTCTACGAAGAAGGTGGTATAGACGGTTTGATAGAAGCTTCTCGTATCTCGAAGGTCCCTATGCAGCGTTTGTCAAGGAGGAGTCCCGGTTCGTTGATAAATGCGATGGAAGTCGAAAAGGCTCTAAAGGAGGGTTATCTCATACCTTGGAAGAAAAATATATCTGAAGACTTCAAAGATTCTATAGATTTACTGAAAGCAGATAGAGGAGGACATATTCTTGAACCAAAAACTGGTCTTCATGATGATGTTGTGAAAATGGATTTCGCCAGTATGTACCCTTCTATCATAGATAAATACAACCTCTCTCCAGAGACATTGAATTGCGACTGTGAAAATTTTAGTGAAGTACCGAATCTTGGTTACGAAGTCTGCAAAGATAAGAGAGGTGTGATCCCAGAAGTCGTAGCACCGTTGATCGAACGAAGACAGAAGTACAAGAGACTGAAAGATAAGAACAGCATCTTCAAAAAAAGAGCAAAAGTCCTGAAATGGCTTCTAGTAACTTGTTTCGGATATACGGGATACAAAAAAGCTAGGTTCAACTCGATAGAAGTCCATGAAAGTATAACCGCTTATGGTCGTGAGATTCTTCTTGAAGCCGTAAAAATCGCTCAGGAGATGGGATTTGAGGTCATGCACGGAATTGTAGATTCTCTTTGGATTAAAGGTGACGAAGAAAAGATCAGTTCTCTCCAAGATAAAGTAGAAAAGAAAACTAAGCTGAATCTGGAAAAAGAAGGGGTGTATGATTGGATAGTTTTTGTAAAAAGTAAAACTAGTGAAATAGGAGCATTAAACCACTATTATGGTGTTTTCGAAGGCGAGCTAGATGTGAAGGGATTGTATCTCAAAAGGAGGGATACACCTGATTATTTCAAAAAGGCACAAAAAGAGATACTGAAAAAGTTGAAAGAAGCGAAAGGTGAAAAAGAAATGGAGGATATGATGATGGACCTAATCAAAATCGCTAAGGATAAATGGATCGATCTGAAGAATGGAGATGTAGACCTAGAAGAACTCTATTTCACAAAAACGGCCTCTAAGAAAGTAGAAGATTACGAAAACGTGAACGAGGTTAAGAGCGCTCTATTACAGTACGAAGAGTTAGAACTTTTCAGATCACCAGGGCAGTCTGTCGATTATATAGTAACGAATTCAAAAAGTTGCGATCCTAAAGAGAAGGTAAAGGTGAAGGAGAAAGATCCGCAGTTTTATGACACTGCTTATTATGAAGATTACCTGTATCGGGTAGTAGAGGAGGTCTTGTCTCCTTTTGGATATGAAAAAGAGAAGTTAAAAAAGATTGTTAGGTCTAGGCACCAAAAATTTTAACCTTAGACAGGAGCTTGTAAAATAAGTGGAAAGATGCTCATGATGACTCCGGGACCTACTGAGGTTCCAGATAGGGTTAGGAATGCTATGGCCCTCTTGAACTTTTCCCGCAGGATGAAGAAATCTGTTCACCCACTGTCACAGCTTTCCAAGTTGAGGGTAAAGCTTTGAAGATACAGAAAAGTATGAGGGAGGAGGAAGACATCTTGATTGCTACCAGTCTAGGAGACTTGAAAGGGGATATACTTAGCGTTGGCCATATGGGGTACAACGCAGAAAAAGAAAAAGTTATGAGAACTATGGATGCTTTAGAAGCGGTAGTGAAGGTTAAATAGAACATCTATCTATTCATCCCTTTATGCACAAAATATCAAATGCTAACAAACTAAAAAAACATTTAGAACAGAGATCTAAAGATATCGAACGTAAGATATGTCTCCTAGGCATCTACTTTCAAGTCGACCGTAAATTCAGAAAAACAGAAGAAAAACTCT
>CAZRWG010000254.1:0-2608 GCA_964603805.1 uncultured Thermoplasmata archaeon | reverse complement strand
AGATAGATCCTTTACCTCATCAGATAGAGGGAGTTTATGATTATGCTCTTCAGAGCCCAAAAGTAAGGTTCATGATAGCCGACGACGCAGGAGCAGGAAAGACGATAATGGCTGGTTTGATTATCAAAGAGCTACAGTATCGGAAGATGGCGAATAGAATACTGTTGGTAGTTCCAGGTCATCTGAAATACCAATGGCAGAGGGAGATGAGAGAGAAATTTAACACTAATTTTAATCTGATTGAAAGACATGATTTTCGAAAGTCTGCAACAGGAAATGTATGGGATGAAAACAATCAGTGTATAGCAACTATCGATTTTCTGAAACAAGATGATATAATGAGTACTTTGAAGGGCACACATTGGGATTTAGTGGTTGCTGACGAGGCCCATAAGATGTCAGCTTATAAATATAGCAAAAAGACGGACAAAACAGATAGATATCAAGCGGGAGAGGTCTTATCGAAAAATTCGACCCATATGTTGTTCTTAACTGCTACACCACACAGGGGAAAAGAAGAAAACTTCAGATTATTCCTTGATTTACTGAGACCTGGTTTTTTCTCAAATGAAGAATTGATGAGAGAATCTATACAAAACAAAGAAAATCGTCTTTTTATTCGCAGGTTGAAAGAAGATTTAAAAGATTTTGAAGGTAATAAACTGTTTCCTCCTAGACATGTCCAATCAGTTCGATTCGAATTAACTGATGAAGAAAAAGAACTTTACAGAAGTGTAACAAATTACGTTAGAGATTATTTCGATAAGGCAAAAGAGAAAAGACACATTGCTTTTGCCATGATGATTCTTCAGAGGAGACTAACCTCTAGTGTTCACTCTATCACAGAATCATTGAAGAATAGAAAGAGAGGTCTTGAAGAGATTCTTGAATTGCCTGAAAAGATAGAAGAAACTGATGAATACGAAAAGGCTAAAGAGATAGAGGAAGAAGAACTCGAAGATATGGAAGAAAAAGAAAGGATGGAAATCGAGGAGAAATTAACGAAGTTGTCTCTTGCTAAAAGACCTAAAGAAGTAAAGAAAGAAATCAGACAAGTGAAGAATCTGATTGAGAAGGCGAAAAAAGTAAAAGAACAAGAGGTAGAAAGCAAATTGGTCAAACTTAGAGATGAGATTTTAGATACTTTAGGTGATAGAAAATTGTTGATTTTCACCGAATTCCAAGATACTCTCGAATATTTGGTAGATAGATTGAGAAACTGGGGTTATGACGTAAATTACATTCACGGAAAGATGAGTATGGAAGAGAGGGTAGAGGCGGAGAAAGAATTCAAAGAAGAAACTCAAATAATGGTAGCTACGGAAGCAGCTGGAGAAGGTATTAATCTACAATTCTGCTCATTGATGGTAAATTATGATATCCCATGGAATCCAAACAGGTTGACCCAGAGAATGGGTAGGATTCATCGTTATGGTCAAGATAGAGAGGTATATATCTGGAATATGATAGCCAAAGATACCAGAGAAGGACAGATTTTGGGTAAATTGATGAAAAAGTTAGAGACCATAAGAGAGGATTTAGGAAGTGATAGAGTATTCGATATCATCGGAGATGTTATACCTGGTACAAATTTTAAAGATATGTTCAAAGATGCTATATTTGAACAAAAGAGGATGGATGAGATAGAAGATAAGATAGATCAGACCGATACAGAAACTGTCCAAACAACCCTCGATGACATACAGATGAAAGGTTTGTCTACAAAGCATATAGACTATACTGGTACTGCCGAAAAAAGGATGATAGCTGAAGAGAATAGACTTGTTCCAGAATATATTGAAGACTACTTTTTGAGAGCATTTGAAAGGTTTGAGGGGAATATAAAGAAAATGGATGACTACTATAGGGTGAAGAACGTTCCTTATGAAATAAGGAAGGTTGCTGATAATGAGGATTTCAAGAATAACTATGGTTCAATAGAAAAAAGCTATAGTAAAATAACTTTCCAGAAGGAAGTTGCGAAAGAAAAAGATTATGAGTACGTCTCTCCTGGTCATCCACTTCTTGAAGCAGTGAATGAAAAGATAATGAATGAAGTCGGTAAAAAAGAGGCTTTTTCCTTGTTCATTGATGAAAGTGGTGAAAAAGAAGGTGTGGTTTGGTTTTTTGAAGGTAAGGTTGAGGATGGTAAAGGCGATATAGCTGGTAAGAAGGTGTTTGCTGTCTATCAGGGAAAAGACGGTGATATCAAGAAGATAAATCCTTCAGTGTTATGGGATATGAAGCCCTCAGACAAAGGAGAATTGAAAAAAGATTGGAGAAAAATGCTTTTGGAAAAGGATAAGATCGAAGATTATGCTACGAGTGAGATTCTCTTTCCCTATAAAGATGAGATAAAGGAAGAAAGAGAAAAAGAAACCCGTATAAAGGAAAAATACGGACTACGTTCTTTGGAATACCTTATTCAAGAGTCAAACAATAAATTGCTGGAGTACGAACAAAGAGAAGCGGAAGGAGAAGATATGGAGATCGCTATCTTCAATGAAGAACAAACATTGAAAGAATATCAAGATAGAAAAGAGGAACTAGAGAAAGAGATTAAATTGGAGAAAAACCTGACGGTTTCTGAGCCAGATTTCATAGGAAA
>CAZRWG010000253.1:0-2615 GCA_964603805.1 uncultured Thermoplasmata archaeon | reverse complement strand
AGAACAGCAAGTCACTGATAAATTCATCAGAAAGAGAAAAGAATACAGCATGTACAGAACCGAAGGAGATATGGTCGGGGTCGTGAATGGACTAGCCGCGATGGGCGATGAACAAGAAGGGATGTCAGAATATTCAGGGATCGTTCTACCTATCGCAGCAGAAGTGACTCCAGCACATTCAAGCGAAGAAGGAAGAGTAATTGCTACAGGCCGGCTTGGAGATATTGCAAAAGAAGCAGTACAGAACGTTTCGGCTTTGATCAAAAAGTATACGGGGGAAAATATTTCCCAGTATGATGTGCACATCCAGTTTATAGGAACTCAACAAGGTGTTGAAGGAGATTCCGCATCTATATCTATAGCGACTGCGGTCATCTCAGCGCTGGAAAATATCCCGATAGATCAGAACGTAGCCATGACAGGTTCCCTGAGTGTTAGAGGCCAGGTGCTACCGGTAGGTGGGATAACTTCCAAGATAGAAGCCGCCGCCGAGGTTGGTATGGACAAAGTATTGATACCAAAAATGAATGAGAAAGATATAGTGATCGAAGAGAAATATAAAGGTAAAATTGAGATCATCCCTGTCGAGAACTTAGGTGAAGTACTAAAACATGCCTTAGTCGGAGAGAAAAAAGAAAAACTGCTGGACAAATTAGCATCGTTGTTAGAGATAAAAACCATCCCATTCCCAACAAGTGAACCCACTCCTAAGACGTCTAACAATTCATGAAAGAAGGTGAAAGATAAATTGGGTGCTTTTGATCTTTTATCGGACGATATAAAGGAGGTATTGTCAGAACTTGATATTAAAGAGGAAACTAGACCGCAAGAAGATGCTATACCTCCGATACTGAATGGCAAAAACACACTAGTGATCGCCCCGACAGGAATAGGGAAAACTGAAGCCGCACTACTTCCTATTTTAGATAACATATTATCTGAAGAGAGGGACGGATTTTCGCTTCTTTACGTAACCCCATTAAAAGCATTGAATCGAGATATGATTAGGAGGGTCAAAGAGTTCTCCAAAAGATTAGACTTCAGCGTAGGGGTTAGACATGGTGATACAAGTAGGAAAGAAAGGCGAAAACAATCTGAGGATCCGCCAGAAGTATTGATCACCACTCCTGAAACTCTTCAGATAATGTTCACAGGCCATAAACTCAGAAAGGGATTAAAGAATGTAAGGCACGTTGTGGTAGATGAATTGAATGAATTGGCTGAAGACGAAAGAGGTAGTCAATTATCTCTAGCTTTAGAGCGATTAGTCGTATTGTGTGGAAGAAACTTTCAGAGAGTAGGGTTATCTGCAACCGTTGGATCTCCCAAGAAAGTTAAAAATTTTTTAGTTGGAGTGGATAGAGACGGTGTAATAATAAAAACATCAGGGAGGAGAGAATTAGATGTGGAAGTGAAAAAACCCATCCAAAACGAAAAGCAAGATAAGATACTTTCAGAGATCATGAGATGTGATATAGAAAAAGCAGCCTCTCTTAGATTATGTAGAGAACTTATAGAAGCTCATACTTCAACATTGTTTTTTGTAAACACTAGAGATGCAGCGGAATCCCTTTCTTCATCTTACACTCTTTGGAAAGAAGAAGATCCTGAGAGAGAGGATTTTCCTATTGGAGTTCACCATGGATCACTATCTAAAGAGGCAAGAATAGATATGGAAGAGCGGTTCAAAGAAGGTGAATTGAAAGGACTCATATGCACTTCTTCCATGGAATTAGGTATAGACGTAGGTAAAACCGACTTAGTACTACAATACCAATCACCTCGGCAAGTTACGAGATTGATCCAAAGAGTCGGAAGATCCGGTCATAAAATTGACGAGATCTCTAAAGGGAGGATAATCTCCACTACCAAGGACGATATTCTTGAAGGCGCGGTGATAGCTAGAAAAGGAAAACAGAGAGAACTTGAAAAAACAGATATCCCTGAAAATCCTCTTAGCGTCTTAGCTAATCAATTGATTACAACTGTTCATACAGAAAAAGAGATCGAGTCCAATGATTTTTTCATCTTGGCTAGAAGGGCGTATCCCTTCAAATCTTTGAAAAAAGAAACTTTTGATGATCTAATAGAACAACTCGCCGATATCAGAGTGATATGGAAGGAAAACGAAAAGATCGGAAAAAGAAGAGCCTCATTGAATTATTTCTATGATAATATATCTATGATCCCAGATGAACGAACTTACTTACTCAGAAACATCTCAAGTGATTCTGTCATAGGCACTTTAGACGAGAGCTTTGTAGCCAGTAATATCAAGGAAGGCGAGGTTATTACCCTTCAGGGAAAAGCTTGGCGTGTTGTAGATATGAAGGAGGAAGAAGTACTTGTAGATAAGGTGGGAAATATCGGAAAAATACCTGACTGGACCGGAGAAGATATTCCCGTACCTTTTGAAGTCACTCAAGAAGTAGGACGATTGAGAAAGAACGGTTTTAAGATTGAAAATAGTGAATATCCTATCGACGAAGCTGCTAGGAAAGAATATAAACAATATCTGGAAGACCAGGAAGGTCATGAAATCGCTACAGATTCAAAAATAGTGATTGAAGTGGAAAAAGAAACCGCTGTTGTTAATGCTTGTTTTGGCACTTTGG
>CAZRWG010000252.1:0-2621 GCA_964603805.1 uncultured Thermoplasmata archaeon | reverse complement strand
CGTCAGTTGCTCGTTGAAATTCTTAATAGCAAGAGGTATTTATGCCTTTCCATATACTCTATTTCTTTTTGACCAAAATGCTTTTATCAAGGTTTTAACTAATTATAACACGTTAATGAAATCAAGAGGCGATCATATTGGATTTTGTGTTTGAAATAATACTTTGGCTTGGTATTATCCTTTTGTTCGTAGGATACTTAGTTGAATATAAGAAACACCTCCTGAGAACATATGGATATGTACTATTCGGTATTTTTTGGATTGGAGAGGTCCCTTATTACTTAGGAATTAATGATTATTTCAACGCAAGTTTAACTCTCATAGCTCTGCCTATTTTTGCTTATTTCGGATACCATGAATATTTATCTAAAAAATGGCATGAAGATCCAGAGGTGATGCGTTTTCTCGCAGGTGGAATTTCCATCGCCTCTCTGATTTATTTTGGAGTTCAGAGAATACCTCTTCTAACGGCTTTTTTGGTAAGGATCGTTACTGTACACACTGTCTTCTTCACAAATCTAATGGGGTATGAATTTACTGTTGGTCCTACTTTTTATGGCGGAAATCCACTTCTCTATCGGATGGGGTCTGAATCTATCGTTATCCCAGTTGAGGGAAGCGGCATCGCTATCATCTTAGCCTGTACCGGTCTTCAGGTGATGGCTGCAGCTACTGGTCTGATAACGTCTACGAAAGCGAAGTTGAAACCAAAGCTCATAAGCCTTTTGATCGTTTTACCGACGGTATATGTGGCCAATGTAGCTAGAAATGTGATGATCATCTATTTGACATATGAAAACATAGTTTCTTTCGATATGGCCCACAATGAGATAGCAAAAACTGGTTCTATGATCGTATTGATAGTTCTTCTACTGATAGTTTTCGAGATAATGCCGGAATTTTATAACAATATAATAAATGTCATAAAACTTCCAAAACGCGAACCTATCCACCAGAAACAACAGGAAGAACCTTGAGCTCCATATTTTCTTCCAATTGATCATCTAAAGTTATCGGTTCTCCGTCGGAAAGAACTATGACTGAATCTATGTGATGGTCGAGTTTTTCGATCACATCAGAGACTTGACTTCCTTTAGGGATTTCGATCTCTCCTTCATCTTCGATATATACTTTCATCATCTCAACCAATTAAAAGAGGATGTATTTAAATTCACATGAAAACAGCAATAGAATTGTTTTCAACTATAAAATTTATTACTAAAATAAATCGCGATAAAGAAGATACGTTTTATGGTTGAATCGAGATCTTTGCTACTCCTCTCGTTATCCTTTAAATCAATCTTATATCTCTTAAAGGAAAAAAGGTTAATTACCCATTTACTGCAAAAAGGTAATAAAGCATAACGACATGAACCGGTTCTGTCCTAACGAGAGAGGAATACAGTGAGCGAAAAAAACGAAATAAAGGAGATTAAGACTACATCGAAAAAAACCGAAAAAAGGTCTAAAGATGATGAATATAAAGAACAGATCAAGGAAACACTAGTTGAGCTAAAAGATCTCTTAGAAGTAATCAAATACCTCGGTATAAAGTCAGATGACGAACAGGGTCGAGAGAATATCACCTCAGCTGTAAAACATGCTAAATCTCGTGACCATAAAAAAACTTTAGAGTCATTACAGGAAAGTTCCGATTTCTTGAAAGAAAAAATAGAGGATTATGTTGAAAAAGAAATCGAAGATATGAGATCTGAACTAAGCAAGGAAAGTGATCATGAGACCATTAACTCCCAAAATATAAAGAGAGATATATCCAAGTTAGAAGAAGCATACCAGGCAAAAGAGTACGAAGATATACCTGAACATTTCTTTAGGACATGGAATGAGCTGAAAAGGATCAAATCAAAGTCGAAAGAGCAGAAGACTGAGTAAAATTACAAATAATCACGATTCTATAAGGGTAGGAAGGATGAGAAGATCTCTTTATTTCACCGGCAACTCTGAAGTCAAGATAAAGGAGGAGCCCATGCCATCACCAGGAGAGGGTGAAGTCTTGGTTCATTCCGTACTCTCTTCTATCAGTTATGGGTCTGAAAAACTAGTGTATAAAGGAGAACTTAACGAGAATATCGTTTTAGATACGAATATCGATCCTCTTAACCATAAACTCGATTACCCGGTCAAGTACGGTTACTCAAATATCGGTAAGATCGTCTCTAAAGGAAAAAATGTTGATGAAGATCGGATCGGAAAGACGGTATTCGCTTTTAACCCTCATGAGAGTAAATTCATAGCTGATGTAGATGATTTGATTCCTGTACCTGAAAAGATCGATCACAAAGATTTCTTATTTCTGCCTAATGTAGAAACCGCTATCAATCTTGTCCTAGATGGTGCTCCTCTAATCGGGGAGAACGTCATGGTGATCGGGCAAGGGGTCGTGGGTCTTTTGACTACGGCTGTTCTTAATGAATTTCCTATCGAGACTCTCATCACAGTTGATCCCATCGAGTACAGAAGAGAAGTATCTAAGGATTTAGGAGCAGATGTAGTATTAGATGCTGGCTATTCTGATGAAAGGACCGGAAAAACTCTAGAGATACCCGAGGAGGGTTTAGATCTCATATATGAAGTCTCAGGAGATCGATCCGCATTAGAAA
>CAZRWG010000251.1:0-2630 GCA_964603805.1 uncultured Thermoplasmata archaeon | reverse complement strand
ACATTAGCGATCTACGGGGGGGCTAGTATAAAGTTCCAAATAGATCATCTACCCGAAACCTCCTTCGTTGCCGGTACTCCTGGAAGAGTGATGGACCTGATGAGGAGGGGAGAACTCAAACTGAACGATATCGATTTTTTCGTTCTTGACGAAGCGGATAGAATGCTAGACATGGGTTTTCTAGAGGACATCGAATGGATAATATCTAGAACACCCGGTGAAAAACAGATAATGCTTTATTCGGCCACTATGCCAAAGGAAATAGTACGTCTAGCAAATGAGTACATGAACGATCCCGTGGAGCTCAAATTGAGCGAGGACGAGATCTCCGCTAAAGGTGTCGACCAATATTATATCTCAGTTGGAAGAAAGAACAAGCTATCAGTGTTATCTTCCCTTTTAGACAACGAACCGGGTAAGTACCTTATCTTCAGCAATACCCGAAAGTACACGCAGATACTATCGGATAGGCTGAGGAGGCACGGGTACAAAGCCCACGCCATGCACGGAGATATGAGTCAATCCGCCAGAACAAAGACTATGAACAAGTTCAAAAGCGGAGATATAGATATTTTGGTCTCGACAGATGTCGCTTCTAGAGGCATAGACGTGGAGAACATAACTCATGTTATCAATTATGATATCCCAAAATACGAAAAAGATTACGTACACAGGATCGGTAGAACAGGGCGGCTGGGTAAAGAAGGAAAAGCGGTAACACTTGTCACCAGAGATGAGATCGATTTTCTCGAAAGGATAGAGAGCTATATAGAAGATAAGCTCGAACATCTTGATGTAGAATCCGGTGGAAAGATCGAACATGAGATAGATTACGAACACCAATCCGATAGATATGGTATGGTAACCTTCAAATTCAGCCTTGACGAAGAACCTAGTAGATGGAACATCAAACAAAAATTGAAGAAATACGGCATCAATGATCATGAAGTAGATGTGAAGGACCTGAAAGATGAAGGTGGAAAGCTAAAGGTAGTGAGCTCTAAAGCAAAAAGGATACCGAAGGTCAATTATTTCAAGGAGATAGAACTGGTAAAAGTGGATCCGAGGGAGAGATAAAATTTCCTTATTTTCCACAGGTCTATCCTCTTTTATTTACCCATCTGACCAGTGGTTGTAACCTCCCGTAAAGCTCATTTCCATCTTCTGTCAATGTATAGATGACCTTGGGAGGAGATGCCTCTTTTACTTCTCTGTTCACTAGATCCTCAGTTTCAAGCTCTTTAAGTCTGTCCGATAGAGATTTTGGACTTACACCCTCTAGAGATCTCTGTAACTCGTTGAACCTGTATCCTTCTTTTTTGCTGCCGAGATGGCTTATTATGCAGATCGCCCACTTCTTCGAGATCACGTCGATAATACCCTCGACGGGACAGAGACAAGATCCATCTTTCTCGCAGCAGGAGCTATCTTCGTTCTTCATAGAAATCATCCTTCAGATAGATGATGATAAAGGATGCATAAAAAGTTTATGAATTATAGTAGATATAATATCTGTAGTAACTGATATACACTAATATGGCTGATCGATACCACCAAAGATTTAATTATATAACCTCATTAGTTGATTGAAGAGTCATGAAAAAAGAGGTCAAAGTTGTCCGGGATCCAGAGGACGTGAAATTGGCTCTCGAAGACACACGAAGCGATATCCTTTCTCTGCTCAAGGTAAAAGATATGACCCTTTCCCAGATGACTGACTCATTAGGTAAAGATCACTCCACTATATACAGGCACGTGAAAAAGCTCGAGGAAGCCGGATATCTGGAGGAAGTGGGCGAGCAGAAAGATCATCACATACCAAAAAAGATCTACTCTCGCACTGCCAACGCGTTTCTATTAAATCCCAGCTCGATAGATGAAGGAGAAACCACTGATCTGATGATAGAGTGGGAGAGAAAACATGCAGAGAGGATCCTGGATTTCCTCTCGATCCTAGGATATTCCATCGAAGAGGATGAAAAAGAAGAATTGATAGATGATCTGTCCAGCTTATTCATAGATTTAAAAGAGAGCGTGATCGAACCTATAGAGGAATCCGAGGACGAGATAAAGGAGATAAGTTTTCCTCTATTGATGAGATTAGAAGTATTGATGTATCTACTGGAAAAGAAAAAGAACGAAAATATTGAAAAAAGGTTTGAAGATATTTTATCCCGAATCAAATTGTAAATGAGGAAGATGCTAGGCACTTCCCTTACATATAGATTCTAAGATTTGTTTTACTAGTATTTCATCAGTCCACAAATTCCACGTTCAATTGATGTGTAGAACAGGAGATGCAGGGATCATAAGCTCGCACCAACATCTCAAGGGTCAATTCTATTTCATCCTCGGGCTTTTCTCCTAGGATCTCAGGAACTAACTTCTCCATATCGTGCTGTATATTGCCGTGGTTCTGATTCGTAGGGATGATACAGTTTGCCTTGGTGCATTTACCATCTTCGTCATAAGTATAATCGTGGAACAAGATACCACGAGGTACTTCTATCGCGGCTATACCTCTTCCTGCCTTCGGTTCTATGTCGGGCTGATGGTATTCATCCTGCTTTTCTAGACCTTTATCTAACACCTCATCGATAATCTCTATAGAGTCTTCGACGCTATGTACA
>CAZRWG010000250.1:0-2633 GCA_964603805.1 uncultured Thermoplasmata archaeon | reverse complement strand
AGTGTTCTAGGAACATTAGCTTTTCTACAGGCAGCATACAACGAGGCAGCTACAACACTGTTAATGCTCCTTCCTCTTATCAAGTTCTTTTTTACGGCCTTTCTATAAATGACGGCGGCTGTTTCCCTGATATTTTTAGGAAGGCCCATTGTCGAGGCCATTCTGTCCATCTCCGTTAAAGCATAGGCGAGGTTACGTTCGGTAGCATCTGAAACCCTAATCCTACGCTGCCATTTTCTCAACCTATAAATTTGGGCCTTTTTTTTGCTAGGTATTGACCTCCCGTAAGAATCTTTATTAGAAGAATCTATGCTAGTAGAAAGACCTTTGTCATGGACCATCTCTGTCATCGGAGCCCCTGTTCTCGCCCTCTTTTCTTCTTGTTTCATATCAAAGGCTCGCCATTCTGGACCTTCATCAATATATTGATTATCAATCACGAGACCGCAGTCTTCACATATCAATTCTCCCCTATCATAGTCTTGGGCTAAGTGCCTGCTGCTACATTCAGGACATTCTGTAATTTTTTCTACGGCACTCTTTTCTTCCTCTTCTATCTCGATCTCCTCATTCATCTATATCTCCTCTACATATATTTTTTCTTTAATCATGGTGAGCCTCTTTTTTGGATCGATGTCGAGTTTTATTTCCACGTAAGGATCTTCAACTGGACCGAATATCCATCCGACCTTTCCTATGAGTTCATTTTTATTATCGAAGACCAACGCACCTATTTTGGGCATCTCTGGAAACCTAGCGATTATCTCACCGTGGTCCGAAACGGTTTCAATATTCCCTTCCATTTTCAATTGATAAGGCCCCCATAAACATATATCGGATGTTTTGAATCTTTATAGAGGTAGGTAGAGGGGCGATATTTAAACCTTTCGCAAGATTTTATTATCTATCCGTAACAAAAGAGATTGTATGAAAAACGACCTAGATTCAAATCAGATGGAGTATCGGATTTCCGATGACAAACGACATGATAAAACCAATAAATATTGGAACTATAAAAGGTATCTTAGGTGTCACCCAAACCATCTTCATACCATGACATTTCAAAGATCTGATCCTCTCGTCGGTTTCTGATCTTGGAAGAAGCTCAGTTTTCAATTTCCCATCTTCGTAATACTGCATCGGCCAAACAAAAGAATCTTCTACATCGTTTATTCTCTTCCTATACCCAAAAAACATCTTTGGAAAATCTATATCTCCCCTATATAGGTTAAAGACAAAATTCACGATGGGGAAAATCAACATGATGAGCGATGCATTTAGAAGTATAACCAATGTGAAAGGAAAAAATATTTCCATTCCGGTAGCGACCTCAGGAGAAATCGCTCTATAGGTTATGTTAGGAATCTCAGGATAAAATGGTAAGAGTATCGCTAGCGTGATAACAGCTTTTGCATCAGCCCCACCATGTAGTATATAAAAGAAATAGAGTATAAAGGAAAATAACATAACTACCAAAATCATAGCTAAGGACCAGAATAGAAGATAATGCCCTACAACATTAATCATGTAAATTAAAATCAGTAGAGGAAGTATAAACCATCCAAAAACAGGGAGGTTCAATTTTCCCTTGGAATAGATAGGAGGTCTATCAATAAATGCCTCTAAAAATACAATTCCGATCGGTATAAAAATCAAGAAAAACTGCCAACTGACTTCTTTGATAAAGAATAATTCTACTCCTAATATAGCCATCGATACAATCCCTAAAAGTATCCAAAGCTCGTCAGGTACACGTCGGGATTTAAGGTCCGTTAAAGAAGCTACAAATAAGAAGGTTGCTCCAACTATCAATCTGATTAGGGATAGTTCCCACATAATCAAGCTTCAAAGCGGGATACTCTATAAAATATTTTATGTCTCGAATATCAAGAGATCTTTCATAACTCTATCATTTCACCCTCTTTAGGAGTATAAACCTCGAATTCCGAAAGATCATCAGCAACTTCTTCTCTCTTATCTCCGTGGCACAGCACAATTCTCTCTGGATTACAACCTCTAGCGAATTCAAGAAGTTCTTCATGACCTGCGTGCGCAGAAAAATCATATCTTTCTATATCGCACTCAACAGGGAGTGTCGCTCCACTGTCTCTGATCATGCTATTTTCTAAAAGTCTCTCTCCATTTGTTCCTTCGACCTGATAACCAGTCAAGAGTATAGAACTATTTGGATCTGTTCGTATCTCTCGGAGGTATTCCAATACAGGACCTCCTTCAACCATTCCACTAGTGGTGACTATAACTTCTCCGTCTTTCGCTCTTTCTCTTGTAGAAGGAGATTTGACTTCGTTTGCATTAGATAGAGCCTTTTTCAGTTTCTTTGGTGATCGCAAGAAACCTTCGTGATTAAGGTATATCCTACTTACTGTTCTTCCCATCCCATCATACCAAACGTCGTAATCTCTATCATCTAGAAGCATCAAAATCTCCTGGGTTCTACCTACGGCGAAAACTGGTACTACCGCCTGTCCTCCTCCCTCAAGGGTCTCATCGATCTTATCTAAGAATTTCTCTTCAGTCTCCTTTCTGTCTGGATGATTTTCTCCTCCGTAAGTCGTCTCCATTATAAGGTTGTCACATTCTACAGGGTGTGTGCCCCAAAGGAGCCTCGTATT
>CAZRWG010000249.1:0-2648 GCA_964603805.1 uncultured Thermoplasmata archaeon | reverse complement strand
ATTTGGGAGCCGTTTTAAGATTGGGTCATCGACCAGATCGCGATAAAAGGATGACCACCCATGTCGGATTGACCGCTAGAGCATTCGGCCTCGAAAAGATGTTTATGCCAGACCTAGACAAAGATATTAAGGATACAATAGAGGATGTCACGAACAGATTTGGTGGTCAATTTCAGATCGAGGAGAAAAAAAATTGGAAGACTCTTCTAAATGAATGGGATGGAAAAACTATTCATCTAACTATGTACGGTGAAGATATTGACTATTTTTTTTCAGAACATGACTTGAAAAACCCATTGATAATCGTAGGATCTAAGAAGGTCCCTAGAAACGTTTACGATATAGTGGACCATAATGTAGCAGTCGGTTCACAACCTCATTCTGAGGTAGCTTCTCTAGCGGTTTTTCTTGATCGATATAATAACAGATCTATCCCTAAATTGAGTGGTGGAGAGATGAGTATATTACATTCTAAAAGTGAAAAACGGGTACTCGATCACTCAAAAGTCCCCGAAGCTGATGAATGTTTCAGATTCGCGAGAGAAAGAGGAATGGATGATGGTCTGTTGAGCCATACTATGTCTGTCCTCAATAGGGCGTTACATCTTCAAAATTCCTTTGGAGGCGATCTAAGATTAATTATCGCTGGAGCCTTGTTGCATGACGTAGGAAGAACAGTCACTCATGGAGTAGAACATGGCGTCGAAGGAGCTAGATTGATAAGAGAAAAGGACTGGGATGAGGAACTTGCTAAAATAGTCGAAAGGCATATAGGAGGAGGGATAACAAAAACGGAGGCGGAGGAAGAAGGCCTGCCACCAAAAGATTACGTTCCAGAAACTCTAGAAGAAAAAATAGTCTGCCACGCCGACAATACGGCAGGAGGAAAAGAGAGATTTAAGCAACAGATCGAAAGAACTGAGAAAGCAGGATATATAGAGAGTGCGGATAGAATGCGTAAATTGGCAGAAGAGTTCGAAGAAGATATATAAACTAATTCTTCTTTAAGATAATTGGTGATATAACTTGAGCGAAGATGATTCAAAGTTTGGTACTCTATCTTCTAAGCTAGAGGATGACGAATTCGTAATTGAAAAAAAATTTTTTTCACTGGGTAACGAATATTATATAAAAGATAGTAACAGAAAATTGGTCGGCTTTTGTCAAGAAAAGTCACTGAAGCTTAGGGGAGACTTGAGAGTTTTCAAGGATGAAGATAAAACTGAAGAACTATTCAGAATAAAACAGCAGAACTTTTTAGACCTTACGGGTACTTTTCAGGTGATAGATAAAAAAAATGAGCAGACCATAGGTTATCTGAAGAGGAATTGGACTAAATCCTTAGTTTTGGGGGAATGGATAATTTTAGATGGCCAAGAAGAACCTATCGGGAAAGCGATCGAAGATTCGTTGGTAAAAGAAGCAATCCGATTCAAAGGTCTGAAAGTTCTGCCATATAGATATAAACTATATCATAGGGGTGAAAAAGTAGGTGTCTGCAAAGAGAGGCTCACGCTCCTCAAAAATGAATATAAATTGCAGATTGAGACTGAACTAGCCCAAGATCTAGACAATAGATTATTGCTCTCTTTAGCCCTGCTTATCGATGTAGTAGAAAAGAAGTTCAAAAAGATAGGAAAATAAAAGGTTTTTATAGGGTCTCTCCGGCCTGAATATCCATCATCATAAAGCCGGAATTTATTTTGGGATAGAAGTCTGTGGATTTTTGGGGCATCCTTTCGCCATTTTTAGCTACGTTTAGGACCTCTTCAGGCTTTGTAGCATTCACTAAGAAAGCGACCGAGCCTTCACCTTTATCTACTTTGTCCATCGAATCTTCAGCCCATCGCTCGTAAGAGATATCTTCATCAATGTGAAGTTCCTCGAGTCCCATGATCCCTTCGAATATCACATCTCTTAGAACAACGACGTCTAGGTTTTTGTAGTCTTCTGAATATTCCTCAGACATAAATTTGTCTATCTTTTCCTGATCTTTTAATCTCAGTCCAAGAGTTCTGTTTTCATCGTAAAGTACGAATGAAGAGATATCATCATTATCTTCTAAGAACACTTCCTCTTCTTCATCCGAAAGTTCTTTCACTTCGAAATATTTCCTCATTTCTTCAAGATGCTTTTGTTCAACTTCTTCGTTTAGAAGTAACCTATGACCAGGGAGAACATTTAGACCGGGATCTTCAACCGGAACCATGTAAGTCATCCTCCAGTTGAAGGCCTCGTTGTCCTTATATCCTGGATTCTTCTCTCTCATCTCGTCCCTGTAAGTTACTGCGGTCTCATATCTATGATGTCCATCAGCGATCACAATCTGTTCGTCTTTTAATACTTCTTGTACTCTCTTTATCTTCTCTTCATCTTCGATCTTCCAGACTCTGCTGTGTACTCCTAGTTCATCCGTACCTTCATAAAGAGGTTCTTTTGTGGTTATCTCATCGAATAAATCTATAGTGGTATTTTCCTCATCACTATATAACATGAAGCCCGCTTCCAAGTTTTTCTCAGTTGCTCTTAACATATTCAGCCTGTCGATCTTTGGACCCTTATGGGTTTCTTCGTGTGGTAAGACGACTTCTTCATCAAACGGGTGAAGTTTTACGGCGGAAACAAATCCTTTTCTTGTATATCTTTTA
>CAZRWG010000248.1:0-2652 GCA_964603805.1 uncultured Thermoplasmata archaeon | reverse complement strand
AATGAATCCAATGACTGGATTGGATGTGATAAAGACCAACCTGATCAGTGATATCGAAGTAGAGGATGGTAAGATAACTATCGAAGTCGATCTTGAGGAAGATCATCAGTTCGCTTCTGCTGTCAAAGAAGATATCAAAGAAAAACTTGAACCCCGCTGGGATGTAAAAGAAGTCAATGTAATCTTCGTTGGTGATTAGAGAAATCAGTCCTTAATATCCTCTTTCCAAGTCAACCACATTCGTTTCTTCACCTTCAGCTAGAGATTCAAGTATATCAGCTAGATTTTTTAGCCTGTAT
This sequence comes from uncultured Thermoplasmata archaeon, assembly GCA_964603805.1. Classification (GTDB taxonomy): domain Archaea; phylum Thermoplasmatota; class Thermoplasmata; order Halarchaeoplasmatales; family Halarchaeoplasmataceae; genus Natronoplasma. The sequence continues at coordinate 2,353 of CAZRWG010000248.1, read as the reverse complement.
TTGCTCCTTTCTTTTATCTGTGTAGCTCTGTGAGGACTGAAGATCACGTTATCGAATTCATCTAATGGATAGTTGGAAGGAAAGGTGTCAGTTCTAGATTCTTCATCTGATGGATAATTCCACCAGACGTCTATTCCGGCGCCTCCTACTTTTCCGGATTTCAGAGCTTCGTATAAAGCTTCCTCGTCAATTACGGGACCTCTGCCCACGTTAACGATATGTACACCTTCTTTCATCTGTTCGAACTCTTCAAAGCTAAGATAACTTCTAGTTTCGTCGGTCTCTGGTAACGTACTCACGATGAAGTCCGCTTCACTTAAAAGCTCATCTAAGTCTTCATTAGTTCTAAGTTTATCAACCAATTCGCTCTCATCTGGAGTTCTTTTCACGGCATTCACTTCCATATTGAAAGCGTTCCCCATTTTTGCGATCTCTTTTCCTATCTCTCCGAACCCAAGTATCAAAAGAGTTTTGTCTCTGAGACCTTTGCCCCACCCCTCGCCTTCGTATCTAGGGGTCCAATCGCCATCTTTCATTTTATTGTGGATCGGAACTATTTTTTTAGCGCTTGACAAAAGCAGCGTGAAGGCGTGTTCTGCTACCATCCAATAATTGAAGTGAGAGTTGATGACTTTTATATCTGGGTATTTACACAGTTTTTTCTTATCAGAATGCGGAATTCCTACGAAGGGTACTATGTAATATTTCAGATTTTCAGCTTTCTCCAAAAATTCATCGGAAATTCTTGAACCTATCACTGCGTCATACCGGTGTGCTTTATCTAGAACTTCTTCTTCGTCATCGGCGGTAAGCTCAGTGACTTCGATCTTAGAAGGAACAAGATCTGACAACTTTTCTTCTTCCTCTTCGTCGAAAAGACTTTTGAAAGGATCTAGATGAAGAACTTTCATATTTTCTACATCGATATAGGAGGACTTCCGCTCTAAAACATTTTTCCCTGATATGAGTCTCAACAGCAAATAAAAAGGTAAAATTATATCCTATAAATTCATTCACGTATCCATGTCTGATGGAAAAATGAAAATACTGATACTAGGAGCAGGAGTTGTGGGAGAAGCTGTTACGTATGATTTAACCCGAGATTACAATATTTCGGTTGGAGATGTTGACGTGGAGAATTTAAATAAATTAAAAGATCAGGCAGAAACTTTTATTTTGGACATAAGAAATGAAGACGAAGTAATCTCTAAAATGGAAGAGCACGATATCGTAGTTGGAGCTCTACCTGGTGATCTAGGCTTCAAAACCATAAAACTGGCTATAGAGTCTGGCACAGATATTGTAGACGTATCTTTCATGCCTGAGGATCCTTTACAATTGGATGAGGAGGCTGAAAAGAAAGGTGTTACTGTTTTAGTGGATGCTGGATTCGGCCCAGGGATGAGCAATGTTTTTGCGGGTAGGGTGGCGGAAGAGATAGAAGATTTAGAAAGCTTGAAGATATGGATAGGTAGTTTGCCGCAGGAGCCTCGCCCTCCTTTATATTACAAGCTTACCTGGTCACCAAAGGACTTGATAGAAGAATATACGAGACCAGCTAGAGTTATAGTGGAAGGCAAAGAAAAGGAGATAGATCCATTAGGAGAGATAGAGAAAGATATACACATAAAGGATAGAATACTCGAAGGCTTCTACTCCGACGGATTGAGGACTTTACTCGATACGATCGAAGTCGAGAATATGGATGAAATTACGTTGAGATGGGAAGGTCATCTTGATAAAATCAAAGTTCTTAGAGACTTAGATTTCTTTGACGAAGAGAATCTCGAGCACACGTTAGAAGTCATAAAAGACAAAATGGATTATGATAGCCCTGACTTTTCAGTGATGGAAGTGATAGGTGAAGGCATTGATAGTGAAAAAGAAAAAACGATAAAATACCACTTTTATGACGAAGAGACAGAGGATTTTTCATCTATCGCTAGAACTACAGGGTACTCTACTGCGGTAATTACAAGGTTGATGATCGAAAATAAATTGGATGAAGGTGTTATACCACCTGAAGAATTGGGTAGAGATGAGGAAATGTTCTATTTCATGGTCGAAGAACTAAAAAATAGAGGTATACAGATAAAAGAAGACATCTCATCAGTCTAAGTACTTTTTAGCCGCTCCCTCAATAGATATCTCATCTTCCCTAGAGATCTCCCTAATCTCTTCTATCAAATCCATATATTCCTTATACCCTCTTTTCCCCTTAGTATTTTCGCTCACAATTCTAGCAAGTGCTTTATTGAATCGTTCTCCGGAACCTTGTTGGTCTAAAGCCTTCTTGACCATCCTTTTTTTGTTCATATTATCTTTCTTCTCAAGAACACTTGTATAGGAATTT
>CAZRWG010000247.1:0-2661 GCA_964603805.1 uncultured Thermoplasmata archaeon | reverse complement strand
AAAGAGTAAAGTCCGTCTTAGAAGATACCGACTCAAATTTGAAGGGAAAAATACTCGATTTCGTCGAGAGGTAAATGTATGAAATTTGATCTACATATCCATTCGGCCTATTCTGATGATTCTGATATACCTCCTGAGAAGATAATCAAGACTGCTGAAATCAAAGATCTAGATGGAATAGCGTTTCTTGATCATAATACTTTAGATGGTTATTTCAAAGCGAAGGATTTAGACACTGACCTTATCATAGTTCCGGCGATGGAAGTCAGCACTCGAGAAGGACATGTGATGGCCTTGGGTATACAAGAAGAGATAGAAGAACGCCTTTCGATTGAGGCAACAACTGAAAAGATAAGAGAGAGGGGAGGTTTATCTATCGCAGTTCACCCTCATAGATTTTGGTCGGGGCTTGGAGGGAAAAACGTTAAAGAAAATGATTGGGACGGTATCGAAGGATTGAATGGTAGGAGCTGGGAATGGAATAATAATAAGGCACAAAAAATAGCAGATGATCTTGGGCTTCCAGTTACTGGCGGTAGTGACGCTCACCGTTTGAAAAGTATTGGAGAGGCTTTCACACTTTTTGAAAATATAGGAGATTGGGAAGACGTTATCGGAGAAGTCAAAAAAGGCAATACCAAAGTAGGCGGAAAAAGCAGGAATCTATCACAAAACTTGTTTTATGTTAAAAGAACTTTTACTAGATGGGTAAAACGTGGTTTTAGAAGGATATGATCACTCAGACTTGAGCCGGTAGAAGGAATCTAAAACACTTACCAGCATAGCTCCTACGGCTGCTGGAATCACCCATTCGAGGATAGATGGATCGACTTCGAATGCCTTCACAACTGGTTCTCTAAGACCGCCCAAGATCAACCCAAATAAAAAGACTAACGTAGCTTCCCTGTGCTTATTGAACAGAATTTCGATGATCTTTGCAAAGCTAAATAGACCGATCAAAGCGCCGCTCATAAAGACAACTATCACAAGCATGTCGAACCTATTCAAGGCCTCTATCAGGTATTCATATTGTTGTAGAAGTATCAAGATGAAGGATCCAGAGATCCCTGGGAGGATCATAGATGGGATGGCTAAAGCTCCAGAAAGAAAGATAACAGGCAGAGTATGAGTTGCTTCAAATGGGGACAGACCCACAATGTAGAATGAGAAAAAGAAGCCAACGATTCCTGAGATCAATGTTAAGGCCCCGAATCTATCGAATTTATGGTAAAGGGTTCCTGCAGAAGCTAAAATCAATCCGAAGAAGAAAGAAAAAGTGATGGCTTGGAAATCCTCAAGGAAAGTTCCTATAAGCCGTGCAAGTCCTAAAGTTGCCAATGCGATTCCTAGGATCAAAGGTAAAAGAAACTCATAATCTACTGCTTTCGCTCTTTCGATGAATTTCTCCTCACCCCCGTTAAAGGCTGATAGGGCGCTCTTAAGAGGTATAGTGTTGATAGCATGTATTAATCTTTCATAGATTCCCATCAAAAGGGCCATGGTACCACCTGAGACTCCTGGAGTGACATTCGCTAGACCCATCACGGCCCCTTCAAGGAACCACTTGATAGAATTTTTTATATTCATCTTTAGGGGGTGGTAGAAATCTATTCGTTGTTATATTTTTCGTACCTCCTTACGATTATGTCAATGCAAGCAGTAGTGGGAGTATAATAAACAGGCCAAGCCAAGTGAATATATTAGCAAATATCCCCACCATGACAGGTCGAACTAGATTGTTAGATAAGAAGTTGTTTAGAGACTTTGAGGAAGTCAGATCGTTGATATCCCTAATCTTTGGTTTTCGAACTCTTGCCTCCACGTATCCGGCCACCCATCCAGGGCCGTGAAGTGTTAAGGACATGATAGGTGCCAGTATAAATGAGATTATGATAGAGATTGGATGACCTTTTACCAATGCGGATCCCAAAGCGGACATTCCTCCTACTACCAAGACCCAATATATCCAGGCCTGCCATATATTCAGAGTTTCCGAAAAGAAAAAGAGGTATACGGCGAAACCGATGAGTAATACATGAGGCACATAGTGAAGAGCCTTTTTGTACAGTTTTTTACCCACCTCTTCTAGATGAGAATATCCTTTGATCGCTCCTTCCTTCTCTTCTTTTTTTAACTTTTCTAATTTTTCAATTACCACCTCAATCTTACTTCCTGGTAACACACTTAAAATTTTTCTTCCTTTGGAAAGCTGATATATTTTTTTAGCCATGTATTCTCCTCTTTCTTCTCTCACCCTGTCGGCAACACCAGGTGCAAATCTGTCTAGAGCTACGAGTACACCTTCAACTAGGTCATCTTGCTCCTCCATTCCTTCTACGGATTCAGACTTGGTGTCGTCAGAAAAAGAAATCATGGCGGACTTTAAATACCATCCCATTTTCAATTTTTCCAAAATAGACATGTTACTGTAGGCTCTTTTAAGAGTAAGGGTGATATCTCTATCTATGAATTCGACATCTACTTTTAAAGAATCTGCAAGATCGACCAACTCTGCTATATGTGTTTCTGCTTCAACCTTTTTAAATTTTCTTAGATTTTCCCTCACAGATTCTATGAAAGTTTGGTAGATAAGCGTTCCAACATCACCCTCTTTATAAGCAGGAATTAAGGGTTTATCGAGCCATTTTTCTTTCTCCTCCA
>CAZRWG010000246.1:0-2668 GCA_964603805.1 uncultured Thermoplasmata archaeon | reverse complement strand
TCCAAGGTCCAGTAGTATCTCCTTCAGCAATCTTCATACCGTTAGACCATATCCCCCCAGTTACAGCGAGACCGGTGTGATGTCCCTGATTTCTACCTAGCCATTCCACTAACCTAGAGGTTGTGGTTTTCCCGTTGGTTCCCGTTATCGCCACCAACGGTATCCTGCCGTCTCCAGAAGGATAAAGATGATCTATTATCTTCTTTCCTACGGGTCTAGGTTTTCCTGAAGTTGGAGAGATATGCATCCTCAGTCCAGGACTGGCATTTATCTCTATTATACCCCAATTGAGTTCATCCGCCGGTTTAGAAATTTCGTCTGCTATGAAGTCGATACCCATCAGGTCAAGATCGACTATCTTGCTCACCCTCTCCAACATGTTTTTCAAAGAAGGGTGAAGATCTTCAGTCCGATCGACTGCTGTTCCCCCAGTGCTTAAATTCGCTGTCTGAGTCAAAATCACGGTCTCTCCTTCGTCGGGCACATGATCAAGACTCAAACCCTTCTTCTCCAAATTCATCATGACCTCATCGTTGAACTTTATCTTGGTGAGAAGATTGTCGTGTTCTTCACCTCTATTAGGGTCCTGATTCACGAGTTCAACCAATTCTTTTATCGTCGAAGAACCATCACCAACAACATGAGCCGGGATCTTATTGGCTAAGGCTACTACTTCGTTGTTGACGAGCAGCGCTCTGTAGTCATCACCTTCTAAATACTTTTCAACGAGTTGATACGATTCATATTCTTTAGCTAGAGAGTAAGCATCTGCAAGTTCGTCTGGATTTCTCAAATTAACGAACACGCCGTCACCATGATTACCACTTACGGGTTTTATCACCACGGGATAGCCTATATATTCCGCTATCTCCAAAGCCTCTTTCAGGGATGTAGCTACTTCCCCTCTGGGCACGGGTAGCCCATGATCATATAGGAATTCTTTACAGATGTCCTTCTCCTGAGCTATTTCAGTACCTATCAATGAAGTCTCAGATGTCTCTGGCCCCCATATCATCTTTCTGTTCTTTCCCCATCCCAAAGAAAACAAACTGTACTCCTCGTTTGTTCTCTTGTAAGGTATGCCTCTCTCTTCAGCAGCATCTAATATCGCTTTAGTGCTGGGTCCTTTCTTTTCTTTCAAAAAGAGATCCCGGGCTTCATCAAGCACATCGTTCATGAAGCTCTCAAGATTTTGCTTTCCGCTCAAAAGCTTATTGATCAACTTGATAGATTCTTCGAGTGCGAAGGAAGCCAAAGAGGAATATTCATATGAGAACACAACTTTGTAAACGCTTCCCTCTATCCTTCTACTCTTTCCAAAGGAAACGTCAGTCCCTACAGTATTTTGAATAGATATCGCAACATGTTCAACGATATGAGCTGGATACGTGCCCTCATTCAACCTCTCAACGAAACCACCCTCGTATCCTCTGGAACAGCTGTGTTTTTTCAGTTCTGGCAATAGTTCAACCAATTTCTCCGAAAATCCTTCGTTAGAAGGAGTTTCAACCCAATCTCCTAGATCCACATGTGCTTCGATAACCGGAAAAAGAGCATGAACGTTCGGTCCTTCGAATATCCTTTCTCTTATAAGTTCTATTTCATCGTTTACATTATCACCTATTCTTTTCTCATCTATTAAACTCATCTATATTACCTCCTTTTTGATTTGATGCTAGATAGTTAAGAGACCACCCGACCCACTATGGGATAATCGGGAAAACACTCCTAGTTTAAACTATCTAGCGAACACAATAATCAAATTTTTCCTCGTTCACCCGACATCTGTCAGTACTTAGAAAATTTATTACTGTGTTATCCAATAAGTGACGTTATATATAAAGGTATTTGAAATCGTAAAAGCGCAACGTTTATAACAGCTCGATTTTCTTCGAAATTTACAATGAAAGGACTTTTCATAGGGAGATTTCAGCCTTTCCATAACGGGCATCTAGAAGCCGTCAAACAGATAATGGAAGAGTGCGATTCTCTTATGATAGGGGTGGGAAGTGCACAGGAATCTCGAACAGAAGCAAATCCACTCTCTGGAGGGGAGAGGATCACGATGATCAGAAGGGTTCTTGAAGATAGAGATATCGACTCAGTAGAAATCCATCCGATCCCTGATCTGAACTGTCATCCCGCTTGGCCTTATTATGTCGAGGCGATACTCCCTGATTTTGGAAAGGTGTACGGTAACTCTGAGATAGTTCTAGACCTGTTCGATGGGATCGGACATGATACGGGTTCTATCAAACAGATCGAGAGAGAAAAATTTTCGGGAACAGAGATACGAAAAAGGATGAAGGAAAAAGAAAATTGGGAAGAGCTAGTTCCAGAAGAGGTTAAAGATTATTTGGAGGATATAGATATGGAAACAAGATTGAGGCCTAGGATCGAAACCGATGCCGATACTGAGAAAAGAGCCGCTCATCTACTCACAAAAAATGATAAGACCATATCTGTAGCTGAATCGTGTACTGGAGGACTCATCTCGAACCGGTTGACTTCCGTACCAGGTTCTTCTAGATATTTTATAGCGGGCTTGGTAACCTACAGCAACGATTCGAAGATAGAACTTCTAGATGTAGATGAGGACATCATAGAAGAAAAAGGAGCAGTTAGTGCTGAAGTCGCAATGCAGATGGCTGAAGGTGTTAGGATAAAT
>CAZRWG010000245.1:0-2679 GCA_964603805.1 uncultured Thermoplasmata archaeon | reverse complement strand
TCATATCAAAAACAAAAACACCGCCTTTTTGAAGAGAATTATAAACGCCTTGGAAGGCTTTTCGGAGGTCATCCTTATTCAAAATATAGTTCAGACTATCGTACCAACAAGTTACGACATCAAATTCCTCGTTAAAAGAAAGATCACGCATGTCTTTGACCAAAAAATCGATCGAGTCATCCAAGTCTTTTTCTTTAGCTATTTCGATCTGTCGAGGAGAGATATCTATTCCTATTACATCATATCCTTTATCAGCCATCTTTACAACAAAAGACCCATCCCCGCAGGCTATGTCTAAAAGTCTTTTACCATCTACATCGAATTCGTCAAGCAAATCAGGAAGTTTTTCTGCCATAGCTATACTGAATTCAGGATACTTTCCAGTACTGTAAACCTCGGCAAAATCCTCGTATATATTTTGGTTTGATCTTACATCTTCTACTTCTATAACATCCTCAGGACAAACTCTCATGCACTCTCCACAAAAGATGCACTTTTCTAAATCTATGATAGGATATTCTTCGAGATTTATCGCATCTTTTGAACACCAATTCACACATTTTCCACAAAGAGTGCAGTCCTCTTTTTCGATCTTGATGTTATTCGCATCCATCATTATACACCAATAAATCAAAAAGAGGTATTCAGAGATTTTTATAAAAGGGTAGCATCGGACATGTCATCCCAGCATCTCCTTTCCAAAATTCTGAAATGTCCACCTTAACCACGCTATATCCCTCTTCTTCAAGTATCTGACCTGTTTTCTGGTAAACCTCAGGAAGCAGGATTTTTCTATCTCCAATGTAAAGCATATTTATCGGCTTGTTCTCGTATCTAGTATTCTGTTCTTCCTTCTTTATCTCGATCAGATCAAAGTCGTCAAAATAGTCTAGTTCAACTATATCGGGACAAACAGCGAGTGTACCATCTCCTACGAAATTGACACCTGAGAGCAGATGGAATACTTTGGAAACAGGAACTTTGACCACTTCCACATGAGGAAAGAAGTCTGATAACTGTTCTATACCGCTCTCGTTAGTCCTCTCGGATACGCCTATGAATATCTTGTTTTTGTCCGTAACTAGGATATCGCCGCCTTCTAGCGTACCTGGCGGTTCTATATTCTTAACCCTATAACCTTCCTCCTTAAGATTTTTAGCGACGCTCTTCTCTTCACCCCTCCTTTCAGACACTCCAAAGCGGCACATCACAGCGGTTTTGGAATTTTCACCGATCAGAGCCGTATCTTGAATGAAAATACTGTCAGGATACGATTCCAACGTAGGAAGCTTTTCTACTTCTACGCCTTCACTTTCCAACACCTCAACGTAAGTCCTATGCTGCTCTAAGGTCTTATCTATATCAATATCATGATGATAAGGATTTTTAGAAAGACAGTTCCTGTAACTATTCCCAGGCGGTCTCACTAACACCTTTTCGAACACTCTATCCATAAATTCCACAAAATCATAAATGAATTTAATGATTTAAAACTATCTAAAGATATATTCACAGAAGTCTTTGGACTTTTTCAGGAATATCCCAAATCGTTTCGGCGACTTCAACACCGGATTCTTCGAAGGCTTTCACTTTGCTCTCTATCGTTCCTTTACCGCCTCTTATTATCGCCCCCGCATGGCCCATCTTTTTCTGTCGAGGAGCGGTCATTCCAGCCAAGAAGCCTATAATAGGCTTAGTCCCCTTTTCCTTTATGAATTTACAGGCTTCCTCTTCCATTGTACCACCTATCTCACCAACCAAAACTATCAGGTCAGTATGTTCGTCTTCTTCCAGCATCTCTACTGCCTCGACCATCCTGGTCCCGACGATAGGATCACCGCCCAATCCCATAACGACGCTCTGTCCTATGCCTATCTCGGTCAGTTCTTCGGCGATCTCTCCGGTTAGACTACCACTTCTAGAAACTATTGCGACGTTCCCAGGGGTCATCACAGAAGGTGAAGAGAGCATCCCTAGAGCTATATCGTTAGGTATAGCTATACCAGGAGTGTTGGGTCCTATATGGCAGAAATTATCGCTTTTCAAGGCAGCTCTCTTGATCCTCATCTCGTCCTGATAGGGTACCCAGTCAGTTATTATGACCGCGAATTCCACTCCGGCGTATATAGCCTCCTCCACAGCGTCCTCCACGGAATGTGCAGGGACGTAAATCGTAGAAACATCTATATCGTGATGTCCCAAGCTCTCTTTAACCGTATCGTAAACGGGAACTCCATGGACGGTCTCCCCACCTCTACCCGGGGTCACCCCAGCTACGATATTGGTCCCGTAGTCCAACATAAGTTCGGACTGTTTTCTACCGAGTCTTCCAGTTATGCCTTGAACGAGTACCTTAGAATCGCGATCTATCAATATGCCCATATCTTTCAACTCCTCTCTGGTTGTTCTATAGCTGCCTTAACGCCTTCTTTCACATCGGTATAGATCGATATGTCTGAGTCTTCCAAGAGTTTCATAGCTTCTCTAACGTACCGTTTTCTTCCCCTTACAACCAAAATCACTGGAACCTCTAAACCGTCTCTTTCATCCATCGCCTCATTGAAGCCCTTAACCATAGCGTCGGGAGGACTGATCATGAATCTTATGTTCACCAATATCGCTCTTACTTTTTTCTCTTCAGCAGCCTTTTTTAGAAGTATTTTCAAGGAATCCTTCATC
>CAZRWG010000244.1:0-2694 GCA_964603805.1 uncultured Thermoplasmata archaeon | reverse complement strand
CAAGCTCTGCTTGTGAGTGAGTGGAAAACTTGTTTTGAGCCCCCTCCCTCATCCACCACACATATGAAAAACCAAGCTTCTTTTTCTGTCATCTCACTACGCCGATCATCTCACAGCATATCCGTCTTTTTGACCCTATAATACAACACCCCAACAGTCGAGCCGTCTATCAGATTGTGGACCAGTATAGGGAGGATCAAACTCTGTGAGATCTGAAACAAGTATCCTAACAAGATCCCGACGAGTATCTGCATCGGGAGGACCCTCAGCGCGTCTTTCAAGTCATGATCTTTCCACCTCAAGTTGAAAAGATGAAAAAGACCGAAGAACAGGCCGGAACCGTTGCATGACTTACGGTGAAGATCTCTCGGTATCCTATTTTATTCCAACTATAACGAAATACTTAAATAGTGTTGAGCTTTATTTGGAATATATGCGTCGAACCGAGATCAAGATAATACGAACACTGATACAAAAACCACTCCTTTTAAAATCATTGGCCTCAAAAATAGACAAAAGCGAGAGTTGGACGTCAGAACTCGTTAACGATCTAGAAGACGACGGATTGGTCAAAACAGATACCACCATCTCTTTAGCGGATACATACGAAGCTGATCTACTGAAAAAACTTTCCAAAAGATTCGACCTCGAGAAGATACTCGCAGGTAAAAAAGAAGAGATCTTGAGATCGCTCCATTCATCTCAAAAAACCCTCTCAGGACTAGAAAAAGAAGGATTCGCCAAATCGACTGTTTACGAAACCCTCTCGGATCTCAAGGAGGTAGGGGTCGTCTTAGAGGAGGAAAAAGGATACAAAATAAAAGATGAAACACTGCGTGATCTTCTTAAAGCAAGGACTAGAGAACCATACCTTGAAAGTTACAGGACCGATGAGGAGATGATCATCAAAACGGAAGAAGATATAGAAGGTGAAGAAACGGCTTTCTCCGCTTTTGACCGGTACGGACTCAGATATTTCCCGTCGGAGAACTATTTTTATCGGGGAGACAACCCCACAGAGATCGAAAACGTTCTGATACACGCGGTAAAATTCGCGGAGAACAAAAAACAGATGTCTATGTGCGGAGTATTTTATCTTAAACGGGACCATGTCTTGACTAACGATAAATTGTGGAAGCTGGCTAACAAGTGGGACTGTCTGGAAAAGTTCGCCGACCTTTTAGCTTATATAGATCGAAGGGAGGTGAAACGATCAGAACTTTTCCTTCCTTGGGATGAGTTCGTAGATGTATGCAGAGATCATGATGTGTATCCTAGGGATAAATTTCCTGAAAAGATACTCAACAGAGAACTCAGATCAGTTGGAGAAGAACTATCCCAGAAGACGGAAGTTTATCTCATAGGCGGCGGTAATCTGATCCTTAGAGATTTAAAAGACTCGACCAAAGATATAGATCTCGTTTTAGAAGGGAAAAAAGATCTAGATAGATTTGTGAAGGCTCTTCAAAAGGCAGGTTACAAAAAGAAAACTGACCTGACGAATGCATATCAAAGGCTGGGTGCGAGAACTGTACTTGAAAGATCCAATCAACCTCGCTGGGATCTATTTGTAGAGAAAGTAGCCGGAATGCTTCGTTTGACCGAAGACATGAAAACCCGTGCTGTCCTAAAAGAAGACCACGGTTCTCTCAAGGTCCGACTCGTGTCACTTACCGACTTGTTTTTATTCAAATCAGTCACTGATCGTGAAGGAGATCTAGAGGACGCTGCCTTGATAATGGAACAGGGTGAAGTGGACTGGAACGAACTGATGGAAGAGATAAAAAAACAGGAGAGCATCGAAGAAAGGATCTTTTCTTTTTCAGTTTTAACCACCCTCGATATTCTAAAAAAACGATACAACCTGGACTCACCTATCAGGAATAGATTGTCTTCCTATTGTCTAGAAAGATCATTACTGCTCAGTCTAGAGGAAGAAAAAACGATAAAAGAACTGAAGGAAGAATCCGATTTTCCATCTCACCAGATCTACAATAAACTCAGGAAACTTGAAAAAGAGGGAAAGATAGAGGTCGATAGAAAAGGTAAACTCAATAAGTATAGAGCGAAATGAGTCGGGCCGAAATGCTTTTGGAGCGATAGGGTCCGAAGGACTCTTTACTTTCGGACACTGCCAAAAACATTATATAACTCAACCTGTCATCATCTCACATATTGAGAGGTTAGACAAATGAGTTATGGGATCTCGTCAAGAGAAAGGACGCTTCTAGAAGAGTTATCTAAAAGAAATATCCTCGTTTTCAACCCTATAGAGGCTTCTAACATCTTGGATGAAAGCAGAAAAAACACCTACCGCATCTTGAGCAGGATGGGATCGAAAGGTATCATCCATAGGATAGAGAAAGGGAAATACATCACTACAGAAAAATTAGAAGAAACGCATGTCTATCACATAGCTGCCCAGATAGTGAGTCCTTCCTACATATCCCTGCGCTCGGCTTTACACCATTACGGCTACACTACACAGGTCCCGAGAACAGTCTACGTGATGGTCACCACCCCAAAGGAAACTATACCTCTCCAAGATCAAGAGATAAAATTCGTAAAAACGAGTCATTTTTTCGGATATACCTCGGAAGAAAAACTGATCATAGCGGAACCGGAAAAACTGTTCATAGATTGTCTCCTCTATCCAGAGTACTCAGGTGGAATAAATAAAATAAAAAATTCCAT
>CAZRWG010000243.1:0-2714 GCA_964603805.1 uncultured Thermoplasmata archaeon | reverse complement strand
TGTGCTCACCTAGTGCGAACCTAAGCCAAGCGATCTTTCCCTTTCCATACACCCAGTCCACCTTCACGTAGCCTATATCTTCTCCGTCCAATTGAACTATAAGATATAGGCCTTTATCCATAGCCCGCTCTATCTCTTTCATCTCTGTTTCCACGGTTATCTCGTCGGCTGGATCCAGCGCCATCTTTTTGATGTAAGGATCGCTTTTCCACCTAGCGATCAGGCGTGCATCCTCGGGCTCGATATCTCGGAATCCTATAACCATAAGACATGGAACGTATCTGTAGTATATATAATCCTGCGAAATTGTCCCGAAGACATGCAAAAATAAAAATGTGTAGATCATCAATCGATATCTTCCTATTTTTTACGAGCTTTTAAGAGAAAAAGGTCCTTATCAGAGAATCCCAAATGGCCTTTATAAGGCAACTTATCCCAGTTGATTTCATACATGGGTTGATCACTTAATATTTGTTTTAAACCGACTGGATCAAAACCAGGATGAGCATCCTGGTTTCCAAAAAGCGAAGTGAGGGCTTTGTATAACTTGAATTCGATCATAGAAAACTGCATAAAGTCGATGATGACCATACACCCATCCGGTTTTAGTACACGTACGATTTCTTCGAGAGCTTTATCGATAGATAGGATCACATGAAGAACCACTTTACAAAAGACAAAATCAAACTTTTGGTCCGGTGATGGTATATCGGTCACAGAACCTTTTTTTACTGATATGATAGTAGAATGTCGCCGAGCTAGCCTCTTTTCTATCCTTTGAATATTTTCCAAATTAACATCAAGACCGATAACTGATCCGTGAGGTTTTACCAAGGATGCAAGTAGTTTCAACTCCTCAATATCACCGAATCCCACATCCAATATCGTATCCCCTGGAGATATACCCTCATTTTTTAGATCTGACGTCACATGATCTAATAATGGCATGTCAACTATAATGGCGATATTAATATTTATATATATTGTAAGACTTCGACGAGTAAAGGTTAAAGATCGTTATCACTTATTACCCGTTTTTGGGGAGATTGCGGACACAAAATTAGTGGGAATATTTTTGCTTTATAAAATAAATGTCGTTGTAAAAACATCTGAAATTGGTTTTGGTTTTGCTCTTGCATTGTTTACATATTTTAAACCACACATAATCGACCTTGGAAGATGCCATCGTGTGGTCTAGTGATCTGTAACTTCTTAGGGTACGAGTTCGTTAATCGGTTATAAAGGACTATCATTTGTTCCTTCTTCCCACAAAAGGAATGAGCATACCTACTTTTTGCTGATAGTCCCTATAGTCCTGCCCAAATTCCTGCACGAGTACTTTTTCCTCTTGTTTTGATGCAGAATAGTATGCGATAATACCTAAAAGTAGAGGCAGGGTAAAATAGCTCTGAAAAAGAGGCTGAAAACCGATAAAGTAATAGCAGTAGGAAGCGTATAGCGGGTGTCTAACCACCTTATGTCCAAATCTTGTGGACAGTTGATCAGGCACACCGTCTGAGATATATCCTTCGCCTCTTGCTAACCTACCCAGTAGGTTGATCGTTGTGGCCGCTGTTACAAGTACCATACCGATGATCTGAAACGATGTGCTGTGAGGTAATCCAAGTAAAAATCTATTGATCAACTGGGACCCGAATAAGAGATGAAAAAAGGGCCAGAAGATGAATATCATAAAAAAATATGAGGTCGTCAGAACTATGATCAGAAAGATAACGGACCATTTTCTAAAGGTATAATACTCTCTTAAACTAGTTTTTTTTCTGACCGCATCTTTATCGCTTAAAATGGTCTTGATACCAAGGGGTATCTGGATGGTAATATAGGCGATGAAGTTCAGTATGAGGAACAAGGCTAAATAATCATGGTCTATCATCAGATCACGAGTGGATTCGGTTTAAAGCGATGCATTCATAGGTATAAAAAAATTCTTAGTAATTTTCATAATATATCCGTATTATCAGTTCGAAGTCGTTGTTTACATCTTTCAATTGTCGGCATAACTCATCCCAATATACATGATCTATCGAAAAGACCACCTCTTCAACTTTTCCAGGATATCGAGAAAATGTTGTTCCAGTATCGGTCTTGTGCTTTTCCAATTTTCATCTTCAACGGAGTCTATCTTTAACGGATATATCCAGATTAAATCAACGTAAGGATGTACCTAGCTTATCAGAACATCGACATCGGTTATGTAAGGCATAACCGAACAGATCAACGGATAGGTTTTGATCCCCTCACGCTTCAAATTTTATAACGCAGATATCCTATCCAAATTAGATACGGTATTTGCTTCAAACAATTTCTTTCAACATCATTTTGTAATGCGATAGAAACTCCGATGGAGGCTCCTGGTATATCCTTCAAAATATCAACATCCCGTATCACTAGATTCGATTTCGTCAGTATGGAGACTGAAAAATCGTGCTTATCCAATACTTCAAGAACCTTTCTAGTTCCTCAAAATTCCTCTTCAGCAGGTTGGTACGGATCAGTATTCATCCCTAGATAGCTTTTTTGAGGTTTTTAAGAAGCAAGATACACGGTTAACTTGTTTTTTAGAATCTTTGAATATAACCCATTTACTTTATCACTTATTTCTTTTTTCATTGTTCTCACTTCATACAAATTCAAAATTTCTGGGAATGATATTCGATCTTTTCCATAACTTCTTCTGGATTTTTTGTAGAAAA
>CAZRWG010000242.1:0-2716 GCA_964603805.1 uncultured Thermoplasmata archaeon | reverse complement strand
CGAATATGAGATGAGAGAGACCTTCTCCATAAGCATCTCCATCTCCTCCAAATCCTATAACCTTAAGATCAGGATTTGCAAATTTCATTCCCTGAATCGTAGCTATCTCTCTTCCGTGTATCGAGTATAATCCGCTCAAATTTAGATAATCGAAGATTTTTGCATGGCATCCTATCCCGGCGGAAATCAGCAATTTTTCCCGTCCTATATCGTCTTCTTCTAGTTTTTCCACAACATTCTTCATTGTATTGAGTATGCCGAAATTACCACAGCCAGGACACCAGGTGTTTTCAGCTCCAGTTCCAAGTTTTTCAGCCATCATATCGCCTCCTTTAACTTCTCAGCAAGTTCAATCGGCTCGAACGGCCTTCCATCATATTTTCTTATCACAGTTTTGGGAATAATGTTGCATTTTTCTCTGAGTAGCGAAGCGAACTGGCCTGTCGAACTTTGTTCTACAACTATCACATCTTGATCCATATACTCTTCAAGCTCCCAGAATGGAAAAGGTTTGAGATATTTGGGTTGAACTATTTTAGCTTCTATTTTGCCTGCTCTCAATGCCTCACGAACACTCATAGTAGTCGAACCATAGGTGAATATTACGGGTCCACTATTACCAAAGTGATTCACGGTTTCCTTTTCTTTCATATCAACTATCAATTTTTCATTCTTAGTCCGCCTTTTATCATGCATCTTAGTGATTTTTACTGGATCTTCAGTTGTTATTCCCTTCTCATCGTTCTCGTAGCTGTTCCATTTGATCACATCCTCAGACGGAGGGAATTTTAGAGGTGAAACGCCGTCATCCGTCATTTCATATCTCTTGTATTCATCACTATCATCTTCAAATTTTTTGGGTTCGGCCCATGCTACACTTGAGGGGTCAACATCGATATTCATACTACTTTCAGATAGATGTTTTTCCGTAAGAAAAATGCCTGGTGTCTGATACTCCCAAAGGAGATCTAACATTTCTCCAGCAAGATAGAAAGCTTCTTCCATACTACCGGGTGAAGCAACAACAAGAGGAAATTCCCCATGCCCCTGATTTAAAGCGAAGTTAAGGTCGCCCTGCTCAGTATATGTGGGAACCCCTGTTGAAGGGCCTGGTCTAGAAGCTAGAACGAATAGAACTGGTGATTCCGTCATACCTGCCAAAGAAATAGTCTCTTCCATCAATGCGAGACCCCCTCCGCTACTGCCTACCATCACTCTAGCACCAGGCATAGTTGCTCCTACAGCAATATTTGCTACAGATATCTCGTTCTCTGGATGAATAGGCATAATCTGAAGATCTTTCTTATGAGCTGCAAAGAAATGAAGTATTGAAGATGCAGGGGTCATCGGGTAGCCTATGTACATATCGAGTCCCGCAGAAGCGGCACCTAGGGAAAGAGCTTCGTTACCACTAAATATTGGGGAATCATCATCTCCTTCTTCCAGTGTAAATCTATTATCGATTTTTTCCTCGGCCAAATCATAAATTTCTTCGGCAAAAGAGAGGTTCTCATCCACCCCTCTTGAATATTCTTTTTCTATTAAATTTTCAAGTTCATCTTTCTCAAGTCCTATAACCGCTGAAAGCACAGCTATACCAGTTACACCCTTGATAAGGTCTGATTTCGAGTACTCCTCTGATAAATCATCAATAGGTAATCCGATTCCTTCACCATTCTCGGTATCTCCGGAATTATAAATCATCAAACCGTCTTTTTTCAGATGATCCTTATGAAGATCGTAACTTCTATCATCTAGATTTACTATCAGGTCTGCTTCCATATAATGACTGTATATATCATCGATAGAAGTGCTTACAGCAGAAAAATTATGTCCTCCTCGGATCAAACTTTGATAGTCATCCATTTTGAAAGTTTTTCTCCCCATCTTTGAGAACAGGTTTGCGGCTGCAGCGCCAGCTTCTTTAACTCCTTCTCCTGCTTTCCCGCCTATAATATAAGTAAATATCTCACTCATCATCTCACCAATACAAATAATAAAGGGTTTAAAAGGGAAAGGTTTTTCGGTCATCCTCAGTTAACTGGTTTAAACTCTTGTAGCGATTCTTACTCCCCTTCCTCTGCCTTAACTGGGAATACACTACCGATTGGTCTTTGTCCCATCTCCTTGTCTAACATCATCAGAGCGCTTCCATCGTCTCCAGCCATCTCCAATTTGTCCAAGATATCTTCTGCGGACTCTTCCTCTTCTACCTGCTCGTCTATGAACCACTGGAGCATCTGAAGAGTAGCTCTATCGTTCTTTTCTTCTGCCAAATCTGCCAATTCGTTTATCCTTCCAGTCACGTACTGTTCGTGTTCATAGGCGTCTTTGAAAATCTCAAGTGGAGAACCCCATTCGATTTTGGGTTTCTCTATCTCCCGTAGCTTGACTCGTCCACCTCGACTTTCTAAGTAATGGTAAAGCCTCATCGCGTGATTGATTTCTTCTATAGTCTGAGAATGCATCCACGTTTCAAAGCCGTCAAGACCGCGATCACCGAAGTCAGCCGCCATCGATAGGTAGATGTAAGCGGAATAAAGCTCGGCATTGATCTGATCATTTATGGCTTCCTGTATTTCTTCGTCTATCATATAAATCACCTCTATGCAGAGAACTCCTTGAACTTGTCTTTGGAAATACCACAGACAGGGCAGTTCTTTGGGGGATCTCCTTCGTGGGTGTATCCACATTTCGGACAGATGTAAACGTCGTC
>CAZRWG010000241.1:0-2735 GCA_964603805.1 uncultured Thermoplasmata archaeon | reverse complement strand
TGACAAAGTCTATAAAATCAGATCTTGATAGAGCCATAGAAATCTTGAAAGAAGAAGGCTGTGAAGAGATATATCTGTATGGTTCTATCGCTGAGGATAGATTTGACGAGGAATCAGATATTGATTTAGCGGTAAAAGGTATTCCTTCAGGTGATTTCTTTAGAGTTTTAGGAAGGTTGATGCTCGAATTAGATCACCCAGTAGATCTTGTAGACCTTGATAAAGATGAGGACTTTTCTAGATTTTTGAAAGAAGAGGGAGAGCTTATCCGTGCCTCGTGATAGTGTTGAAAAATGGTCTGAAAAAAGTCACGATATTAAGGAATTGAAAGGTCTTGGTAAAGAAATTTGGAGGGAAATCGATATAGATGAATACATAAGAAAAGAGCGAGAGACATGGGATGGTAAAATTGATTGAAAGCGATGTTATCAAAGAGTGGATAGACAGTCTTATCCGTGCGGGCTATTACAAAGATAAAGAAAATCTTCAGGATGAAGCTTTTAGGACATTATTAGAAGTCAAACCAGAACTAAGAACAGAGGTAGCTATAGAGCTATACAAATCAGAAAAAATATCCTTAAGTAGAGCGGCTGAGATCACTGGTGTGTCGTTAGAGGGGATAAAAACCATCTTGAAATCAAGGGGTATCAAAGTGGAAGTACACCCCCCTTCTGAAGATGAATTAGAAGAAGGGATTGAATTTATTCTCGATTAGATCAGTCATATCCAAGTTAGTATAGAAAAGAAATATATATCATACTGTTTGTGTTTTAAATAGGATAAAAACTAGATCATTTGGTATAGGTGGAACAGAATGGGAGATTATAGAGCGACAGAGGAATTGAAATATTCGTTGTGGAAGATCATCGAGGTTTATCGAGACTCAAGTTTGGATGGGGTCAATGGTCTGAGATTTAATAAGATGATGGCTCTCTTAAATCATCGATTGTTGGATGAAAAAGGCTTAGACATCAAATTACCTAGGTGCTGGTATCTATATGGTGAAGCTACAGTTCCAAAACAATTACCGGATGAATTGAGATGGGAAGGTCTAGATAAGGAAGAGCGGGAAACTTTGGTGAGATGGTCTGAGGAAAGACCGGAGATACGTTCTTCAAAAAATAGAAAGAAAATAGATTCTATAATCGATTCTTTGTATTCGCTCTTTCCGCCGGATGAGGATGTTAAGAAAGCTATTAAAGAGGATTACAATAAATATGCGCCCTATGAATTTCAGAGATTATACAAGGCCTTTAGATACGATACCCAGATCGAATCAATGGTAGATAAAGACGGCAGTCTGAGATCAGAAGTTTTTTATTCAAAGGAGATCCAAGAAGCGATGAAAAGATTTCCTTATGAAGATTTTCCAGAATTAAAGGTTGTGGCTAGGAAGATCGAACTTCTGCTTCCGAGTTTGTTTGAGGAATTCCCAGAGAAAAATGAAAAAGGGATCGAGATGGCTAAAGATTTTTGGAAGATATTCTGCAGGTTTTTGAGGATCAAGAAGAATAACTATGTGGATAGCGAGAGAATTAGGTATTGGGATGAAGTCGCAGTCGAAGATCTTAAAAAATATCGTGAGGGGCTGAAGAAGGATATTAGAGATTTAAAAGAATTGGAGATGGACGTTACAAAAGATCCCATGATAGAATTATTTTTATCACCAGAAAGTTTAGGTCCGGGATCAGAAGATTTGAGTGAAAGCGTTGATAAAATGGTCTACGGGTGATCGTTATCAAGTATTTGGTAGACACTGGCTTCTTTGTAGCATTTTTGAATGAGGACGATACACATCATGAAGATGCTCAAAGGATATTTTCTGAATCTTTGGGTGGTAGAGATCCTAAGTTTGTCACGATAGATTACGTACTAGATGAAGCTGTTACTTTGATCAGAAGAAGAACAGGAAGACACGAACTTGCTGTAAAAATAATAGAGATGATAAAAGAGAGTGATTGGGTTAAGCTGGAGTTCGTGTGTGAAGAAGTTGTTAAAAAAGCTATTTCGAAATACGTCGAATTTGAAGATAAAGAATTGTCCTTCACCGATTGGGTGAGCGCTGTTCAGATCGATGAAATGGGTTACGATGGCATAATATCTTTCGATAGTGATTTCGATGGAATAGGTTTGGATAGGATATGTTAAAATTTTAGCTTTCTTGGGCGAGTAAGATAAATTTAGAGAGAACGCTAGCTGAAAAAACATACTAAGAAAGGCTTTATAGGGGAGAATAACCATTGATATGGTGGCCGAAATGAAAGATAAGAAAAATAGGGATATCAGTCCTAAAACGAGAAAGGCGATCAAAAAAACCTTGAAGAAGAACAAAGAGGTTTACAAAGAGCTTGCGAAACATTGAATGATTTAAATCTCCTGTCCCCTCACTTCCATGCACCTATAAGTTGGACGGTGTTTGGTATGAGAATGTGGCTTAGTTTTCTACTTGATTTTTACAAGATTTAAATACTGGTTTTATTATTAGAGGGGCATAGTCTCTGTGTGTCCCCGATTTAGACCGAGCCTGTATGGCTGTGAGGATAGAGTCGGCGGGATGACAGCGGGGTATGTTGTGGGAGTGAGAAGGTGTTGGGCTTTATGCTAGTGTTTTTAACTCTTCCTTCTCTTGGATATCTATTTCTTCTAATTCACGTTTTAACCTTCCTAATTCATTGACGATCGAAGAATCTGTGTCCAACTTGTAAAGTTGTGTATTTTGATATTTTCTGCTCTTT
>CAZRWG010000240.1:0-2740 GCA_964603805.1 uncultured Thermoplasmata archaeon | reverse complement strand
TAAAGTTGTCCTAATCCAGGATAGATCAACGAAATTATAGTTGCTAGGTTTTCATTTTTAGCTTTTCCGGAGTAGTGTCTAAACTCCATCCCACAATTCGGGCAACTTTCTGTCTTTTTATCTATATCTTCAGAACAGCTTGGACAGACCAATCTCCCTTCCTTATTAACCTCAAGATCAGATTTTGTTCTCCATCTTTGGCCCAAATCCAATTGGAGTCTATCCGGCCACCACATTCATATTCACCCAATTATGTATTTTCTTCCCAAGCTATATACTTTTTGTCGAAAATTATCGCTAGACTTGATCAAGAAAGTTAGGGATGGCTTACATGGTTATTTCAGGTAATTATCACAATCTAGCGATATTTAATGAAGGGGCGTAGGATAAGTAAAAATTTGTTAGAACTTTGCCTTTAAACAATGATAGTTAAGAATCGTAGAAGAGACCAAATGGCCTTGTGAAGGAATATACTATCAGGACGATGAACATTAATTGAAAGCTGCTCCTAATGAAGGCTAGAACTTCGAGGATTGAGAATGGGTAGCAGAAGACGATGCTGACATAACGATAACTATTATGACTTGACAATAGGGGTTAAAATCTTATCCCAAAAATGGATAGCCCTGATTGATATCTTCATCTATCTCCTATATATAAAATAAATAAAAGGTAGGAACGTTTTTTTGAACGCTCCTAAAACTCTTTATAATTGTGTTTCAAACTTATTCAGGTATAGTGTCTTCGTCAGGGAATTCTTCTCCTGATGATTGTTCATTAGTTTCTATATCTTCTGGTGGCTCTGGCTTACCAAGTTGATCTTCATCCATCTCAGGTTGACTTACGGTTTCTTGATTCTCAGAAGGATGCATTTCGTTCTGTTGATTTTGTGGAGGTGTCTTCGAAGATTTATCTCTCATAGCAAAGAAGACTATTCCTGCTATAACTGCGATAACTAAACCCAATAATCCTAGGATCATCGGATCCATAAAGAATGGATCTTCATCATCATCTGCATTATCGTTACCATCTTCTTGTACTGTGATCGTCTCTGATTCATCACCTAACTCTATCGTATATGTTCCCTCTTCCTCAAATTCATGAGTCTCCTCAATGGTTTCAGTTTCACCAGGTCCTAGTGTTACACTCTCGATCACCTCGTCATCTACTGTTATCTCTATAGTCTGTTCTACATCCTCTAGATTCTCGATCTCTGCAGTTATCGTGACTTCAAACTCGTCCGCTTCGATGGAAAAGTCCGTAACTTCAAATTCTAGATCGATTGGCCATACTGTTACCGTCACTGGATCAGAAGTCTCGTCGTCGCTCCCTACCTTTAACTCGTAGTCTCCTTCGTCGTCAGCTTCCCACATGAACTCACCTTCGTAGAAATCTCCTGCTTCGATTGTCACGTCTTCCTCTGTATCCTCTTCATCACCTTCTACGTAGAACACTATGTCCTGGGTGCCTTCAACATCTCCTGTATTTTCGGTCTCGTACTCAACTGTGACTTCGTCGCCTTCATCTACCTCGTCATCGTAGTTTGTGATCTCTACCTCGAAGTATGGTTCAGTTACAATCTCTTCTCCGAACTCGGCAATTATGCTGTAATCATCCAACATCTCTATTGTGGTATCGGCCGACTCCGGATCGTTTATCTCATCTACGTCACCTATCCACTCTACGAACTCGTAGCCGTCGTCCGCTTCTGCTTCAAGGCCTACATCAGTTTCTTCCTCGTATTCGAAGTCATCTTCTCCCGGCTCTACTACTTCACCGCCTTCTGTCGAGTCTATCGACAAAGTATACTCTTCGACCCCCTCTCGGAATTCAGCAGTTATGCTATGATCGTCTACTATCGTTATCGTGGTCTCATCGGCTTCAGTATCATCTATCGTCTCGTTATCCCCTGTCCATTCGACGAACTCGTAGTCTCCATCTGCAATAGCTTCTAGATCAACTACTTCGCCTTCATCGTACACGAATTCGTCTTCTCCCGGCTCTACTACTATCCCGCCTGCTGTCGAGTCTACCGTTAGATTGTACTCCATTATCTCCTCGAAGTGGGCCGTGATAGACTTGTCATCGTCCATCACAATGGGAATCTGATCTTCTTCTGACTCCTCTTCTGGATGATCTCCCGTCCATTCTTTGAATCTCCAATCTTCATCGGTATCTGCCGTGAGACTCAAGTGAGTATATTCCTCAGTTTCGAAGATTTCTTCATCTTCCACTTCATGGTACTCACCGGCTAACTTGACCGTCACAGTTCCTTGTCCATCTATATTCAGATCCAATTCATATTCGAGAGTTTCCCACCAAGTGAAGAACGGATAGCCGTCGTTGACCTCGTCATCTATATTCCATATGTCCTCATCACCGTCGTCATGATTGGGATCTCCTATGAAGTCCCATGGCTCATCTAGACCTGCATTGGTTAGATCCGTGTAGGTCGCAACGTCTTTCATTTCAGCAGTGGTCCTACCTGTCCCGCCGTCGCTATCATCTTGACCAGAAGTTTCTTCGTTCCAGAATGAGTTCATAACTATGTTTTGGTTAACTCCAATGAGCCCACCTAGTTCACCGTTGGCGTTCACCTCACCGATGGAGTAGGAGTTGCTGATCTCGTAATAGTTCGTTCCAACAAGTCCTCCTACCTCGTCATCTCCGTCAGTGTCTGCCATTGAGTATGAATTGCTGATCTTGTAATCGTTCCGTCCAACTAGTCCGCCTACATGTT
>CAZRWG010000239.1:0-2744 GCA_964603805.1 uncultured Thermoplasmata archaeon | reverse complement strand
TGAAGTGAGATAAGGCGGGAGTAGTATGCATGGTTGTTAAGAACGGCTTCATATTCCATTTAAAACTTTCCCTGATTTATGGACGAAATCTGATTTTTCATTAGATCTTAAAAACAGACATGTTTTTCGGCTATCTTCCAGTCTTTAGATTTCAAAAAAAACTAAATAGAAAACAGAATTATCTCTCGATATCCAAGGAGAGTGAAAAGATAAAATCGAGGCTCGTAGTAATATTGAGTGTGACTTTGTTGGTTTTATCTTCAATCAGTATAGTAAATGCTCAGGAAGAAACTGTGGAGGAAAAAGTATTCACAGATGATAAGACCTTATCAGAAATAGAAGAAATAATCAGCGATGATTTAAAAGAGAGGATACAGAACAGCTCTCAAGAAGATAAGTTAGAAGTTGTGATAAGATTTTCTCCGCTCAGATCAAATGATCTGGACCTGCAGGAGCTATCTACCGCGGAGAGGATAGCGAGTTTGAAAGAACATTCTAGAAATGAACAAGAAGAGGTCAAGGATTTTTTAAGTCAAAATGGGGCGAAAGTGATCAATTCATTTTGGATCGCCAACGCGGTTCTGGTCGAGATCGACGTTGAGATGATGAAAGAACTCTCTAGATTCTCTTCGATAGAGAAGGTCCATGAGAACTTCGAGGTCGAGACCAAAGATCAAGCCTTGGACAAGTCTAGCATGGCCATCAATAACTCTTATTCTTCAAGTTTTTCCAATGAAAATACCTCTGATGATCTTACATGGGGTCTAGATAGGATAAATGTTACAGATGCTTGGCAGGGGGACGAAGTTTGGGAAGAAGGATATACTGGTGAAGGAGTTAGAGTTGCTGTTTCGGATACAGGCGTGGATATAGACCACCCAGATCTAGAAGGAAAGATGATAAATCTTGATGACGACGAATATTATACAGGAGGTTGGATGGCTTTCAATAGAGATGGTTATATACTCCATCAACCTCCACAAGATACCGCGGATCATGGAACTCATTGTTCTGGAACAGTATTGGGAGGGAACGCTAGCGGTAGACATATCGGCGTCGCACCGGATGCGGATCTGATGCATGTTCTAGTGCTCACAGGAGGAACAGCGACTTTTACACAGCTCACTGCTGGGCTGGAATGGAAGGTCGAACCTCACGATATGGACGGCCGCTTATTGAACGAAACCCATGGAGGGGAGATAGAAGATTACAGACCTCACGTTGCATCTATGTCCTGGGGAGCTAGCGGTTATTTTGAAGAGATGGA
Organism: uncultured Thermoplasmata archaeon; assembly: GCA_964603805.1. Lineage (GTDB taxonomy): Archaea > Thermoplasmatota > Thermoplasmata > Halarchaeoplasmatales > Halarchaeoplasmataceae > Natronoplasma. The sequence continues at coordinate 1,477 of CAZRWG010000239.1, read as the reverse complement.
AGAACCGATCCGAAATCTAAAGGATGCAGGTATAGTTCCAGTTACTTCGATAGGCAATGATGGGCATTACTCAGTTGGAACACCTGGAGCGATATACGAAGCTTTTGGGATAGGTGCGACAAACATAAATGATGGGGTTGCTACCTTCAGTAGTGGAGATATAGTCGAAGATGGACGGGAGGACACTCCAGATGAATATATAAAGCCGGATTTTTCTGCACCTGGTGTTGATGTATTATCCTCTATCCCTGGTGGAGAATATCAAAATATGAGCGGTACTTCCATGGCTGCTCCTCATGTCGCGGGTACTATAGCCCTTTTATTAGATGCGAACCCAGAACTGTCAGTAGATGAAATATATGAGATACTGAAAGGATCTGCCGATTACTATGAGGACGGACAGGTTATGGATGGTGAGAAGAACACTAGGTACGGTCACGGGATAATCGATGCCGGGCGAGCGGTGGATCACATTTCCGGATTGAAAATAAATGAACCGATAGAGATAAGGAGAAATGAGAGCGTTTTAGAGGGTGAAGTCATAAGTATGCCCAACGAAGAAGCCATCGAAGTTTTCTTCCGGTACAGGGAGGAGGGAGAAGAAGGATGGCTTGAAACTGATCCTCAGACCATACCAGAACCTCAAACTTTCCAACGAGAATTGAAGAACCTATCTGGAGAAACTACCTATGAATACAAAGCTGTAGCGGTATCAGAGGACAGAGAAGAGACCACGGAGATATTGACTTTCACCACTCACGATGACGTCGAGATAACTACCATGACCCCTGTTGAGATTAACGCGAAAAACGCAACTCTCCAAGGTCAAGTAACGGATCTTTATATCGAAGAGACAGAAGTGTTTTTCAGATTTAGAAGGAAAGGAGAGAACGATTGGTCAGAGATCGGTAGTATGATGGTCGAGGAAGAAACGGATTTTCAATATACTATAGATGGATTGACCAATATCACAGGATATGAGTACCGGGCGGTCGCACGGCATGAGGATAAAGAATATCTTGACGGCATGGTTGACTTTTTCACAGATGCACCTGAGCCTGAATGGAGTGCGGAGATCGAAGCTTATTTGATCACAAATATCAATGAATTACAGTGGGTACGAAACGATCTCGAAAGTGATTATATCATCCAAGACGACATAAACGCTTCTGCAACGGAGAACTGGTACGAAGAGAGAGGTTTCGAACCCATCGGTGATGAAGAGGGAAGATTCAATGGCAGCTTGAATGGTTTACATCATGAGATAGAATATCTTCATATCAACCGTTCCGATGAAATGGAAGTCGGTTTGTTCAGTTTTGTTGGAGAGGATGGTTCGATAGAAAATATAAGTCTGAAAGATATCAATATGACCGGTGTTGAAAGATATCAACAGGGAGCTATAGGTACTCTTGCTGGTATCAATGAAGGCCTTCTCAATAACTGCGAGGTCACGGGTGATCTTTCAGCCTTTTAC
>CAZRWG010000238.1:0-2745 GCA_964603805.1 uncultured Thermoplasmata archaeon | reverse complement strand
CCATTGTGTCATTCACATAGACTTCATAGCCGTAACCTCTGATCCTCGATCTCAGAGCTGGATGCATACCTCCGTGCTGCATGCCTCTTTCGTCCTTTTGTCCATAAACTGAATCAAGATTTCCAGCTGCAACAAGAATAAAATTCGTCGGAACCGGTTCTGTTTGGACCATAGCTCCGCTACTCCTTTCACTTTGACCTGTGATAGAGAATTTTCTTTCCTGCATCGCTGTAAGTAAACTGTGTTGGGAATCCATGCCAAGCATGTTCATCTCGTCTATGAATAGGACTCCATTATGTGCCTCGTGAATAGCTCCTACCTCAACTCTTTGATGGGCGGGTGTTTCGAGCCCTCCGCTTTGGAAAGGGTCATGTTTTACGTCGCCTAAGAGGGCGCCTGATTGAGCGCCTGTAGCATCTATAAAAGGTGGTTTCTCACCCGGATTACTGCTTTTCAAAAGTTTCGGGGCTTGATTTTCACCGTCCTGTCCAAACCCTCTAGGGTTGGCCCTCATCGCGATCATAAGCATAGCAGCCGCAAGAATACCAAAGAACATGATAAGAAAATTGCCCGTCCAAATCGATATAACAATAGCTGCCCCCACGATCAAAGCGAGGATCATTAGCATCCCTCTATTTTTCTGTTTTTCTCTTTTCCTAGCCTCTCTTTTGTGCGCCTCTACTATCTCTTCCCCTTTGCCTGAGGGTACAGTTCTGATTTTTGGATTGTTTTCATCTTTTTCGTTTGGAAAGCATAAGATGTCTTCAAGCTCTTGTTTTGGTAGAAAATCAGTCATCGCTTTTGCGATCATGGATTTTCCAGTACCCGGAGGCCCTATCAACATAACGTGACGATGCTGCTTAGCAGCTTTTTTAGCAACACTCACAGCTTCATCTTGTCCTATAACTTGGTCGGCCAAGAGTTCAGGAACCTCGACATCTTTTGTGCTGTTTATATCGACCTCTTCAATCCATTCATCTATAGGAGCTACGTCTATATCATCGGTTTCTGCGGTAGAGGGATTTTCCTCTTTTGACTTTTTATCTGAAGGTTCACTCATCTATTTACACCAACAAAGGATTTCAATTCCACTCATCTATCGGCGTTATAATTAAACTTTTCCTTTATTTATACATATAAATGCCTGTTATCATATTTAGGATGTCTAGAAAAAGATATTAATACTCGGAAATATCATTTATTAATTTGAGAATATATGAAGACCATATCTGCCGAAGAATTAAAAGATAAGATGGAAAGAGGAGATGAGTTTACACTCGTAAATGTGCTTTCAGAAAAGCAGTTTAGGAAAGAACATATCCCTAATTCTATAAATATCCCTCTAGGCGAAATAGGTAGAAGACAGGATGAACTCGATCCGAAGGAAGAGATAATTGTTTATTGTAAAAATTTCGAATGTGAGGCTAGTCCGAAGGCTGCTAAAAAATTAGAAAAACTCGGATTTGAGGAAATAGTGGATTACGAAGGCGGTATCGAAGATTGGAAAAGGAAAGGTTATCCCGTCGAGACTGGTATTGAGTGAAGAGTTAGAGTGAAATTATGTGGGTTTTTTTTATACTAAAATAGATGGACTCAAAAATACCAAAGGTTTATTTATAATATTTCATATTACACTGCAATGGTGATATTATGCCGGAATGCCACGATATGGAAAAAGGACAAATATATATGTGTGAAGAGTGCGGTTTTGAGATGGAAGTCATCAGCGAGTGTGGAGAATGCTGTGAGGGTGAAGAAGAGGGCACTTGTGCAACCTGTGACTTCATGTGTTGTGGAGAAGAACTGACACTTAAAAGGTAAAATCTGATCCAAAATCTCTTCTTTTTTGTCAATTTATATTCATTTATCGGACATCGGACTCTTTAAATTCACACATCTGACCTGTTTAACTTAGGTATCCATACGAATTGGAATAGGTCATCATATTCTCTGATTAGATCCGCGACTAGAGGTTTAGAAAACCAAACTTTCTCTTTTTCTATAGTCTTATTTTTTAGATCAAGCATCTTTTTTATTACCAACCCTTCAATTTTACTTTTCACATAACATCGGTCTAGAGAAGGATCGTTATAAATCACAATAGGAAGTTTCAATTCGTCTTTTTTGTGGATAGGGACCCTTTCTTCAATTTTTTTAAGGTGATTATTTTCAAAATAATGTGTCCCCCCATCTCTTTTTTTGACAGAGGGGTTTTCTTCTTTTAAAAGAGTAGCTAAACTTTTTTTCTGGGAAACCATACCAGTATTCAGGTTCTTCAATTGAGAAGTGATCAACTTTTTAAATCTGTTTTCTTCCATCTTTATCTAAAAAGTTTAAAAGACGTATATAACGTTTGATATCGGCATGAATAGATTTGTAAGATTTCATTTATCTATCTCCCTTACAAAAGCAAATTCAAGTTCACTATCTTCATGTCTTACATAATTGGTAGTTATCTCCACTGGATAAATATTACCGTCTTTTGCTTCATGTTCAGTTTCGAAAGTTATCGATCCTTCTTGCTTGAGCCTCTTCCAGAAATTTTTTCTATTTTCTTTTTGAAATGTAGGATCAATATCGGAAACGTGAAGATTTTTTATCTCTTTTTGATCATATCCCAATATATCTCTAATGGTCTCGTTTGCATACAATATTTTACCTTCATCAGATATCCAAAAAATACCGTCTTTTGCCTTCTCGATGGTATGACGCATAAGTTCAATGGTTTTTTTGTTTTCATATTTT
>CAZRWG010000237.1:0-2759 GCA_964603805.1 uncultured Thermoplasmata archaeon | reverse complement strand
TGATTGGATCGGACCGGAAGCTATTCTTGAGGTCGAAATGATCGATATCGACTTCACTGGCTACTCCAACGATATTATCGAGCTAGACGGCGATATAACTAACCAGGTGATCGAAGTCGAGATAACCAACCATGAGTTAGTAAATTTCAAAGACGTAGAAGCTCAACTTATGGTCGGGGAAGGTACGCCATTCTACAATCCTGCCGATCGAGACAGAGAATACGTCGAAATGCACGAGCCAGCTCAAGATTTAGATAGTTTAGATTCGGCAACATTCACCTTCACTGTGGACATCAATACGGATTTTGTGTCTGAGAGAATAGGTGAAGGCGCCCATGCTTATGAAGCGACCGTGATGATCACTCAAGCAGTTAACGTAGATACAAATGAAGAGTTCACCGATATAGAGGTAGATGCTACTGTAGGACTGAGTGGATATGGTCCGAATTTAGTTGTCGAGGCAGAACTTAGTGATCATCATTTAGAAGCAGGAGAAAACTTCACTCTTGAATACACAATCAGAAATGAAGGTGACGAAACCGCTAGAGAGACTACAGTTTCAATGATACCTGATCTTTATGATAACGATTGGGAGATCATAGATGGGTACATCAGAGCTCTAGCTAGCAGCAGTGAAAAGTATTCTTTCGAATTCGGCGAAATACCAGAGGAAGTGGATGAGAGATCTAAGAACACATCGCATCTAGATATAAACCTCCTCGGAGTTGAAGACGGTGAAGACATCGTGGATCTACACATGTACATCGAAGGAGCTCTCTCAGCACCAAGACCACACATCTGGAACTTATATGTTGGAGAGATCAATCCAGGGGATGAATACACGGTCAGTTTCGAGATGGTCGCTTCCGAACATACGCAGTTAGGACAGCCTTACCAGGAAGACATCGAAATAGAATGGATGGATGCTAACGGAGCAACTCACACAGAAATTTATGAGACTACCATCAGTTTAGCAGAGGCACCAGAAGAAGTGCAAGAACCTGCTGAGATAGCCGGAATGGACGCTGCTGTATTCGGCGTGATTCTAGTGATAATCATTTTAATTATCGCACTCGCAGTTTCTCTCATGAGCAGAAAAACAGATGGAGAAGAAAAAGAAGAGACTTTCGAAGAGATGGAAGAAGAGCCAGGAATTGAGGAGGAACCAGAAGAAACTTTGGAACCCGATGATACAGAGGAACCTGAAGATATAGACGAGGAATCTCTATTTGAAGAAGAACCTTCTGATGTAGAGGAACCAGAGGAAGAAGAGTGGTAAAACAAGTAAACCCCTTTCTTATTTCTTTTTCTTTATTTTTTTTGAGTTCGAAAGCCTGATTTTGGTGAAACTTTCAAACGAATATATTTTTATTAATCTTAAAAACGAAAGAATCTAAAGATAATAAAAAGGACTTGCTAGGATCAAGGTGAAGAAGTAAGTAAGACGAACGGACTCGCCGGGATTTTCGTCCGAACTGGTATTACCAGATCGATTTTCGAACCCGGGTTTGGGGCTCCGGAAGCCCCGGTGATATCCTTTGTAGCCCTGTCTCAGAAGAAACAGGATAGCTACACCACGAGCCCGAAATGTTACCAAATCATCAGATCTATCTTCTTTAAGCTATATTGACGAAGATAATCATCAGCCTTCAAATTCGGTGTACCCACATTTACCGCATGAGGCCCTATTGTCGTGCTCAGCTAAAAAGACACCGTCACCACATTTGGGACAATTTCTTCTTTTTCTTTTGATCTTGCCATCTTCTACTTCAAAAATATCTGATTTATTCATCTGAACCACCACCTCTTTCTTTAAAATATTCTCTTTCATACTTTCTTAAAGATTCTTCATCATCGTATATTCTTGCTGTAACTATGGATTCTTCTTTACCAAACTCCGTATCGATCTTAGCGATAACTACGGTACCTTTTGAAGCATCAGCTATATTGGCCACTTCGTTAATCACAGCATCGCGAGTTGGTGTAGGTTCTCCTTCGTGATCAACCTTCAATGTCATTTCACGTCGATTCATAAGTTCGTTTTTTTCTTCGTGTTCTATTTCGACTTCCACCATCTTATCTACCATTATCAACTTTTATCATCTTATTTATTATTTCCCAAGCTTCTTCCTTCAAATCTTCCGAGACTTCATTTATTACCATACCCTCTCCGGGTATCCCATATATAACTATACCCCCAAGAGGGCATAAAGCGATCGCCACTAGAGAAAGCATGTCTTCCTCACCATCTACGAAGAGAATCACTTTCTCCTCTTTTTCTATCGCTTTTTCTATAGTATTCCAAGCTTCCTTTTTTATCAGAGAGGGTGGATTTTCTATCCTTATAGTTTCTTTCTCGTTCCATTCTCTGAATTCATAATCATCTCTCTGAGTTTTCCCGTCAACTATGCCTAAATCTGGCCGTATACCTTGTTCTAGTAGAGTATCGGTGACCACATCACCGACCGTGATGATCGGTTCTTTTTCAATATATTTTTCTGGTAGTTCCCCTTCTACTACAGGTCCTAGTGTACGCTTCAACTCCCCTCTATCTTTCTCTCTCAATTTAAGATCAGTATCTGGAATTTCAGTCAAGGTTCTCTATCCTCTGACTTTTAAAGCGAATTTTCCGTTCGCTTTTATACCCATCTTTTTGGCTAGCATAGAATGTTCGTGATCGATTATTACCAGGTAGCCCTGCCATTCTCTTGACACTTCTCCACCGCATAGTGGACATTCGTTCTCTTCGGTTAGATAGT
>CAZRWG010000236.1:0-2767 GCA_964603805.1 uncultured Thermoplasmata archaeon | reverse complement strand
TTAGGCTTTGAAGGATAGGTAGCATCTTCACTATAGCATTCTCTCCTTTTTCTGGCATACTAGCATGGGCATTTTTACCTTCAGTTGTCACTTCGAATTGGTAAACTCCCTTTTCTTGATTAACAACTCTCATATCTGTAGGTTCACATACGAGAACTACTGGGGCTTCTGTAACTTCAGGTCTATCCGAAACGTGTTTAGCTCCGTTCATGGTGTTCTCTTCATCCGTAGTAAATATAATCGAAAAAGGAATGTCTTCTTCGATGAGTTTTTTTGCAGTAGCTATTATGGAAACACAAGGCCCCTTCATATCTAGGGTTCCGCGTCCGTACATCTTATCGTCAACGATCTCTCCTTGGTCGTGTTCCCAACCATCTCCTATCGGGACAGTATCAAGATGTCCAGAAAAACATACTCCTCCTTCACCGTGGGAGGCAACTATAACCGGATTGAAATCATCTCCCTTGATCACTTCATAATTTAGTTCCATCTCGTCGAGCAAAGAAGTGGTGAATTCGATTATCTCTTCCATCGGTCCTTCGCTCTTACTTTCAATCTTCACCATCTTACGCAAATTTTCTTCTATAAAATCTCTCATTCTAACCTCTCCATTTTTCATATCAAAAATACCGCTACGTAAATAGCGGCTAATATCAGAGCTATCAATAATCCCAAGTACATCATCGTTTTGGCTATACTTTTGTCTTTACCGAAAATGATCGGTATCGGGCCAATAAAGATTACTCCGCCATAACTGGAGTCTTTTTGTGTTTTTGTTCTTCCTTTTTTAGTTTTTCTTCTTTCTATCCCCATATGTCCTAAAAAAAGAAAGAACATTATGAAGGACAAAAAGATAAGCAGTATACCTATGGCTAGATAAACACCTGTACCGTAGATTATCGGTACGATGAACAGGAGCGCTATATTTGCCTCGCCTTCAATGACACTGAATATTACTAGAAATATACCAGCTAAGAGGACGATGACCGGGATTATATTCCTTTTATCCATCACAAACTCTATTGATTGACTCTTTTAATAATTTGTTCATAACATCTTCGAAAAAATAATTTAGGCCCGCTTAGTTAAGGTAGATATGAATTTTGATGCATTAGAATATCCGTATTCGTCTAGACGTTCGGTGACATATGCTAGAAATGGCATGGTCGCTACTTCTCAGCCTCTAGCCGCTCAGGCCGGACTAGAGATATTGAAGAAAGGCGGCAATGCGATCGATGCTGCAGTTGCTACAGCTGCAAGTTTGACCGTGTTAGAGCCAACCTCTAACGGAATCGGTGGAGACGGCTTCGCGATAGTTTGGAAAGATGGGGAGTTGCATGGTTTGAATTCTAGTGGTCCTTCTCCCAATGATATCGATATAGAAACGGTGAAGGAAAAAGGTCACGAAGAGATGCCCAAGTTCGGATGGATGCCCGTTACAGTTCCCGGAATACCCGGAACTTGGTCATCTCTATCGCAAAAGTTTGGAGAATTACCTTTTGAGGAAGTTTTGAGACCCGCTGTACAATATGCTGAGGAAGGTTATCCGATCTCTCCTATTTTAGGCAAGTATTGGCATGGCGCCTATAAAACTTACAAAGAAGAGATCAGCGGTGAAGAAAAATTCCAGAATTGGTTCGATACTTTTGCTCCGAAAGGTAGAGCTCCCAAAATTGGAGAGATTTGGAAGTCAGAAGATCATTCTAAGACTCTTAAAGAGATTGGGAAAACTGAGGCGGATTCATTCTATAGAGGGGAAATAGCTGAGAAGATTGTTGAATTTTCTAAAGAGACAGGTGGCTATCTGAGTGAGAAAGATCTGGCGGATTTCTCGCCTCAATGGGTAGATCCGTTGAACATAGATTATCGAGGTCATAAAGTTTGGGAACTCCCTCCTAATGGGCAGGGATTGATCGCTTTGCAAGCATTGAATATATTGAAAGGATTCGACTTCGACCACAAGGACTCAATAGATACTTACCACAAGCAGATCGAGGCTTTGAAGCTCGCCTTTTCAGATGGAAAAGAAGCCATCACTGATCCGGACCATATGAAAGTTGATCCAGAGGAATTACTATCTGAAGATTATGCAGGTGAGAGGAGAAAAGAGATCGGAGAAGAAGCGTTAGAGCCTGAACCGGGAAGGTTGGCCCAAGGCGGAACCGTTTACTTGTCAACGGCGGATAAAGAAGGAAACATGGTCTCCTACATCCAGAGCAACTACATGGGTTTTGGGTCTGGACTCGTTGTACCGGGAACCGGTATAGCTTTACAGAACCGCGGGAACACTTTCTCGCTTGATCCATCCCACGCTAATTGTCTTGAACCGAATAAAAGGACTTATCATACTATCATTCCAGGATTTTTGACTAAAGATGGAGATGCAGTCGGCCCCTTCGGTGTGATGGGAGGCTATATGCAGCCCCAGGGACATCTCCAGGTTATAATGAACACTTTAGATTTTGATCTCAATCCTCAAGCCGCTTTAGACGCACCAAGATGGAGATGGCACGAGGGTAAAAAAATATACTTGGAGAAAAAATTCCCACACCATATCGGCAAAGCTCTATCGAGAAAAGGACACGATATACAATACTCTTTACACTCCGGAAGCTATGGACGTGGACAAATAATCTGGAAGTTAGAAGACGGAGTTTACGCTGGTGGAACAGAACCGAGAACAGATGGACATATAGCTTCATGGTGAAATCCAAAAAAGAGTTATACCTCATATCTTTTTCAAACTCTACGCATAAGAGTTTCTGGG
>CAZRWG010000235.1:0-2779 GCA_964603805.1 uncultured Thermoplasmata archaeon | reverse complement strand
GTCTGTGGAACCATCGGTTCCTCCTCCTCTTTTTGGAGCGAGAGCATCTAGCTCGTCCAAGAAAACGACGGATGGCGCTGTCTGACGCGCTTTCTTAAAGACTTCTCTGATCGCCTTCTCACTTTCGCCAACCCATTTCGATAGTACTTCAGGACCTTTTACGGAGATGAAATTGGCGTTGCTTTCATTTGCGATGGCTTTAGCTAGAAGAGTTTTTCCGGTTCCAGGAGGTCCGTAAAGCAGTATACCTTTCGGAGGTTCGATACCCATCTCTAGAAAAGACTCTGGATCAGATATAGGCCTCTCCACGGAGTCCTTTAACTTTTCTTTAATGATCCCTAGACCGCCAACATCATCCCATGAGACCTGAGGTATCTCAACCATTATCTCTCTTAGGCTGCTAGGTTCTATTTCCCGAAGAGCTTCTAGAAAATCTTTCTCTTTGACTTCCATCTTTTCTAATACTTCACTCGGTATGGGTTCTCCCATCTCTATTTCAGGTAAATACCTTCTTAAAGCTCTCATAGCCGCTTCCTTTACCAGCGATTCTAGATCGGCGCCGGCAAAACCATGTGTGAATTCAGACAATCTAGATAGTTCAAAGTCACCTGCTACTGGCATCCCTCTTGTATGAATCTGCAAAATCTCTTTCCTACCATTGCGATCGGGGAGGCCTATCTCTATCTCTCTATCAAATCTACCCGGTCTTCTCAATGCAGGGTCGATGGCATCAACCCGATTAGTGGCTGCTATAACTATAGTTTCCCCTCTTTGGGTTAGTCCGTCTAATAAAGTTAAAAGTTGGGCGACTACTCTCCTTTCTACTTCGCCTTTGACATCGTCTCTTTTTGGAGCGATAGAATCTAATTCATCGATGAAAATTATAGATGGTGATTGATCTTTTGCCTCTTCAAATTTTTCTCTCAATTTTTCCTCGCTCTGACCATAATATTTGGACATGATCTCTGGTCCCTGCACAGAGAGAAAATTGGCTCCGGCTTCGTTAGCCACTGCTTTAGCAATCCAAGTTTTTCCGGTTCCAGGCGGGCCGTGAAGTAAGACACCTTTTGGTGGTTCTATACTGAGCCTCTCGAAAAGCTTTGGATGTTTCAATGGAAGTTCTATCATCTCTCTAACTCTTTTCAATTCTTCATCTAGTCCTCCAACGTCTTCGTAAGTTACTCGTGTAGTTGCCATGACTTCACTTTCGCTAACTGGTTCAGCTTTTACTATAACTTCTGTTTCATCAGATATGACCACTGGTTCTACAGGATTTGTAGAGATAACCATGAAAGGAACGCTACCCCCCATCAAGGCGATCCCTGGAACTACTATCGCATCACCCGCTAAGATCGGTCTTTTAAGGAGACGTTTTTTTACATAAGAATCTATTCCATCTCCAAATTTTAATCTGTTTCCCTCTTCTATGACCGGGGCGATGACGACTTTTTTTGCTTCTTTTACAGAAACTTTACTGACTTCTACTTTATCTCCCATCGATACTTTAGCATTTTTTCTGACAAGCCCATCTATTCTGATTATGTCTTTGCCCTCGTCTTCAGATGATAATCTGAACACCTTAGCGACTGTTTCTTTTTCTCCCGTAATCTTGATGACGTCGCCGACTTCGACATCCAGGTCCATCCTCGTTTTAGCACCTAATCGAGCTCGATTCCTCCCGATATCTTCCTGGGGTGCTTCTTTGACTTTCAATACTTTTTCGTCTGTCATATATGACTCTTGTAGAGAAAAATTCAAGAGGCTATAAAATACTTTGGGCCGGACTTTCTGAACAGTTTTTTGTTACTCATTCTCTTCCAATGCAAAACTTCTAAATTCTGTCTTACTATTGCCATTCGTGTCTTCCATGTATATTTCCATCTCATATTCTTTATTTCTTTCTAGGTCGTCATACTCGATAACATACCAATGATCTTCCACGGGTTCGATATTTTCTTTGGTTTCCACTTCAGTACCAAAACCCCTTGATGGACCAATGGTGACTTTTTCCATCTTTGTGTTAGAAGTTATCTTAAGCCTGACCCGGACGTCCCATTCGTCTTTCTCTGAGATGTTTCCTTCTTCAAGTGATATCCATCCGTGTTCTTCATCATATACTTCTATCTCCATCTCGTTTATTTCTGGTTCAACAAAATCACCAAAAGGTGGATTCATCAGGATTATCCAAACGGCTAAAAGTGTCAAAAAATAAACTCCGCCGTTCTTCACCCAACCTTTCTTACCGATCTTATCGATATCGATATTCAATAAATCATATATTGGCTTTAGAAATATCAATCCAAGCATTCCAGTAGCAAGACTGATCAACGGTTCCATGGTAAGTGTGAAAATAAACATCGTAACAACTGCAAAAATAGGGGCTATAGCCACAGCTATTAGAGTAGATTTTCCTTTATTAATCTCTTTCTTCATGTATTCGACGCGATCAAATTCTAGGTCGACGTCAAGATCATCGTCATCTTCGTTCCATCGCTTAGCCATATATCCGAAGTAATTGAGAGCTCTATCTTAAAAACCTTTTGTATAGAAAAGACAGCTCATCTTCCTTCTTTTGAAGTTATAACATCCAAAACGTTTCCAGCTTTATTATAAAATTCCGAAAGGGTTCCTTCGTTAACTATCATCCAATCAGCTCTAGCTATCACCTTTCCTAGACCCCAATCAAGCTCTCTCGAGTCTCTTTCATGGAATTCTTTAAGAGTTTGAGGTGCGTCTTCTCTACCCCTGTCCTTCAATCTTTCAAACCTTGTCTTCGGCG
>CAZRWG010000234.1:0-2780 GCA_964603805.1 uncultured Thermoplasmata archaeon | reverse complement strand
TCTCTTGACACTTCTCCACCGCATAGTGGACATTCGTTCTCTTCGGTTAGATAGTTACATTCTTTACAGGCTTTCAATTGCGCCATCGTCAATCTTCCTCCTCTTCTTCCTCATCTTCTTTCAACCATTCTAGTTTACCCAGTCCGTTCTGCCTCATTGTCAGACCTATCTTACTCTCTCTTGGATTTCTATCGTTTATACTGACAGTGACTATTCTAGCTCTTATCTCATCGTCTATACCTAGACTCTTATCGGTCTCTTTCCCCACCAATCTCTGATTCCCTTGATCGACTTCAACTTTATCATTCATTATTTGGCTTATGTGAAGTAGTCCATCCAGCGGTCCGAACCTTATGAAGCCGCCGAATTGAAGAACTTCACAAAGATATCCTAAGATGAGTTCCTGCTCGATCAATTCGAAATAAAGTGCATCGTATTCTACATTTTGGTAAACTCCTCCGTCTCCATGAACGACTTTGCCTTCTCCTATCCGATCGACATTTGTAGCTAAGATGACCAACTTGTTTCCGTCTTCTATAACTCCTTCAAGTTCTTCCTTAGCTATTTCCATAGCGGCATCGTCTATATCCTCATCTAACCTATCGGGAGGTATGCGCACAGTATCCGTTTTTCTCTCCATTTTGTACATGACTTGTCCACCTAAATATTTAGACCAGCTGTAAGCCGTAAGTGGCGATAGCGGTAGCGAAGACCAGCGCAACTATAGACATCAGCTTTATCAAGATGTTGAGTGAAGGACCTGACGTGTCTTTGAAAGGATCTCCTACCGTATCACCTATCACTCCAGCTTTATGGGCATCTGAGCCCTTACCGCCATGGTGACCTTGCTCTATATATTTCTTTGCATTGTCCCATGCTCCACCGGAGTTCGCCATCATTATAGCCAGTACGAAACCAGTTCCTACCGCTGCCATCAGGAAGCCTACTAGAGCGGTTGGACCCAAGATGAATCCTACCACTAGCGGAGCTACGATCGCCATCAAACCCGGAACGACCATCTCTCTAAGTGCTGCAGACGTACTCAGATTGATCGGTCTCTGATAATCCGGTTCAGCTTCTCCTTCGAGAAGCCCGGTAACTTCTTCGAACTGCCTCCTAGCTTCTTTTACTATCTCGAACGCAGAACGTCCAACGGCTTTCATAGTAATAGCGCAGAAGAGGAATGGGACCATCGCACCTAGGAATACTCCGGCTAACATCGGAGGTTCCATGATGCTGAATTGTCCTACATCAAATCCGATCTCCGATGCGTAAGCTGCAGTCAAAGTTAAAGCGGTGAGGGCTGCGGAACCGATGGCGAAGCCTTTTCCTGTCGCCGCGTTAGTGTTCCCGAGAGCGTCTAATGCATCAGTTCTTTCTCTAACCTTGGGATCCAATCCACTCATCTCCGCTAGACCGCCGGCATTATCAGCGATAGGACCATAAGCATCAGATGAAAGAGTAATACCTAAGGTAGAGAGCATCCCTATAGCTGAGATCGCTATACCATAGAGCCCGGCAAGATAGAACGAAACTAGTATGGTCACTGAAACGATAACAACTGGGAAAGCCGTACTCTGCATCCCTGTCGCTATGCCTTGTATTATGAAGGTGGCAGGTCCCGTTTCAGTAGATTCAGCCATCTTCTTTGTAGGTTTGTATCTCTCTGACGTGTAATATTCTGTGAAAAATCCTATCAAAACTCCCGCAGTTAGACCCGCTACAACAGCTCCGAAGATTCTAAAAGCTAGATTACCGAAATCGACGGGAGGCAAAGCGATATAAAAGATGAGATAGGAAAATATTGCTATAAGGATGGCTGCACCCCAGGTACCCTTTCTTAAAGCCTTCAAAAGAGTCTCTTGAGATGCGTCTCCTTCTGCTTTGATGAAAAATATACCGATCATCGAGGCTATTATCCCTGCTCCAGCTATGAGGAAAGGAATCGCAAATATCTCGTAACTAAGACCATGCTGTACAACTGCATCTTGGAGAGGGCTGTGGTCAAGAAGAGCGTTTTCTTGAAAAGCCATCCAACCTAATGTTAGAGCAGCGATTATCGTGTTAGTATAAGATTCAAAAAGATCTGCACCCATTCCTGCTACAACCCCTACATTATCCCCTACGTTGTCAGCTATCACTCCTGGGTTTCTAGGATCATCTTCTGGTATCTCCGCTTCTACTTTTCCGGCAAGGTCAGCTCCAACGTCTGCTGCTTTGGTATAGATACCACCGCCGACCCTTGCGAAAAGAGCTATTGCACTAGCACCGAATCCAAAGCCTGCTATGTAGGTGACTGCTTCTTGTAATCCAAATATGCCTCCAACAACTAACAATATGGTGCTCAAACCGATTATACCAAGGGCGACAACGGTGAGTCCCATCACTGAGCCGCCTCTAAAGGCGATAGTCAAAGCTTTGTTTAGGCTTGTTCTCGCTCCCTGGGTGGCAGGAGCACTAGCATTAGTCGCAGTTATCATGCCTATATAACCAGCGGTAGCGGAAAGTACGGCTCCTATGATAAATGGGAACCAGGTAAGAACGATCTCCCCTTCGATGATATCTTTCACAGCAAGAAGAACAGCAACTACCAAGACGAACATTGCTATATATTTATATTCAGTGTGAAGATAAGTCTTTGCGCCTTTCTGTACCTCTCCTGACAATTTTTTCATCTTTTCTGTTCCTCTTTCCTGTTTTCCGATGAATTTTGCAAAATAGTCTGCTAGTAAGAGCCCGATCATCGCAGCCACTACGGCTCCTAAAGCCGCTAAAGTGAG
>CAZRWG010000233.1:0-2791 GCA_964603805.1 uncultured Thermoplasmata archaeon | reverse complement strand
CGATCCCCCTATTTTTATCTCAAATTGGTTTCTCTCTCGACATCCTATAGCGTAGACCAATGATCTCGACTCTAACTCTTCTAAACCTTCCGGAGTGACTGTAGTAATTTTAAAATCATCTTCTTTTTTATTTACAGATTTAACATAGGTCTCTAGTTTGATTTCCACATCTTGTTCTCTAACTCTATTGATAAAGATATCTGCGAACTCAGGACCTGACATCGATTCGCCAAAAAGTATAGTTCCAAAACCATCGTGTATGCACTGCTGAAGCAAACCGCCTAGTTCGTCATTCCTCTCTAAAAGAGTTACGTTATACCCTTTCTTTCCAAGTTCTGATGCAGCTGCTAAACCTGATGGTCCACCACCGATAACTACAACGTCTTTCACAACTCCTCACCCCTTACAAAACCATCAAATAATTCGCTGTTTTTCCACTCTTTTCTAACTTCATTTAAAGGCATATCCATCTCTCTAGAGATGATCCGTGATATCCTGAGCAGACAGTAGCTCTCCTGACATTCCCCCATCCCCGCTCTCGTTCTTCTTTTTATCGCGTCGAAACTATTTGCTCCTTTTCTCATCGCTTCTAAAATCTCAGCCTCCGACACCATCTCACATGTGCAGACTATATTACCCCATCTGCTATCTTCTTCTATTTTTTGTTCTAGTACTTTTTCGTCCATCTCAGCAGCTCTTTCTATAGAAGTTCTAGCTCCATCGAAATTTTTGTCCTGTTTGAGTTTTAATCCCATCTCCCTTAGTCGTTCAATAGAATATTCAGCTATGGCTGGAGCTGAAGCGACACCAGGAGATTGTATCCCCGCAACATGTAGAAAGTTTTCAACCCATTTTGCCTGCCTTATCACAAAATCTTCAGTGAATGTAGCTGCTCTCACACCGGCAAAATACCTGATGAAATCTTTCCTAGGAAACTCAGGCATTATTGAGTAATATCTATCTATTATCTCTTCTATCTTCTCACTTTCAACAGAAGTATCGTCTTTATCTTCGATCTCCTCAGCGGTCGGACCCCATATGATGTTTCCATGTACAGTAGGATTTATTCCACCTCCTTTACTTGTGGGGTGAGATGGTATCTTCAACTCTGCTAGACAGTGATCTATCCAGTCCTCCAACCTTTTATTGAATAGTAATTCAATTCCCTTTCGAGGATGTATAGTGAACTCTCTTGCACCTGCGAGTTCCGCTACAACATCCGAATATAATCCTGCAGCGTTCACTACGTAATCACATTTCAAAGAGCCTTCCTCCGTTATTACCCTCTTCACATTACAGTTTTTTTTAACAAAGTCCACTACTTTTGTTCCCAAATAAAAGTCGACTCCATTTTTTTTAGCGTTTTCGAACAGCGCTATGGTGAGTTGATATGGATCTACTATCCCTGTAGAGGGTATTTTTACGGCGGCAAGCACATCAGGAGTTATCTTCTCCTCTTCCTCATATACTTCCTCCTCTCTTAGGACCTCGATGTCTTCGACGCCGTTAGATTCCCCCTTTTTCTTGACTATCCAAGGGAGAATATATTTTAGGAAAAGCTTATAGATCGGACCTGGAAGATATTTTTTGTACTCTTTCATAGTCCTAGGAGTTATCAATATTAGACTTCCAACCCTTTTGAAAGGCACGTCTAATTCTTCACACAGGTCTTCGTACATCTCGTTACCTTTAACATTCATAGATCGTTTTAGAGAATTTCTTGAAGGTGCCAATCCAGGATGTACCATCCCATTGTTGGCTCTCGATTGACCTAGAGAAACATCTGGTTCTTTTTCGACTACAGCCACATCGACTTCATACTTCGATAATTCCCTAGCCAAGGCACAACCTATGATACCCCCTCCTATTATCACCACGTCATGTTCTCCTATTGTTACGGTTTTTTTACTCTCAGGTATTTTATTGGGTTTTTCTAAATCAGTCTTTTCTTTTCCTTCCCATACAAGATCGTTTACCACTCCATCAACTTCATCTATATCTCCCACTTCTAGTCCTATTTCGACCCAATCTTCGTGATTATTTACTTCGCCCTCTAAAAATACCACTTTGTCTTTGATCTGAAATGAGATATCGAATGGAAATTCATCTAAAATTTTTTTAACTTTCGCATCAGTCCGCATAGCTCCACCTCAAAGGAACCTATCGAAAATTTCGGCTACATCATGAACTTGAACTCCTTCATCCAAGCTTTCAAAAGTTTGCTTGCAAGTAGGACAACTAGTTATTATATCATCTGAGAGTTTTTTCAATTCTTGTATTCTTTCTTGCGCTATCTCCGACGAGAGTTCCTCATTTAATCTAGGAACTGTAGTTCCACCAGATCCACAGCAAAAAGTTTCTTCTCCATGCCTTCGTGGTTTTTTCACCTTTAATCCACTACGTTCTAATAAATTCCGCATACTATCCTTTTTACCGAGTCCATTTACCAATTTACACGGCTCATGGTATGTGAATTGATCTTGAACAGCCTCAATATCCAACTTGACTTCTTTTTTTTCCAAGAATTCGACTATATGTGATATCTCTGCATCTATGTTTTGATCAAATTTAGGATATAACTCTTTATAAGCGTATGCGCAGGAAGGACAAGAAGTTACTACTTTCTCGGCTCCAGTTTCACTTATCTTTTTAGACATGGTTTCGCTTAACTTCTTGAAGAGACCGATATTTCCAGCGTTATAAGCGGGAATACCGCAGCACTCCTCATCTGATAGGACAAAAGGATCTGATCCTACTTTATCAAGAACGGCCATCGTTTTATCTATTACTT
>CAZRWG010000232.1:0-2792 GCA_964603805.1 uncultured Thermoplasmata archaeon | reverse complement strand
CTAGTTCTTTACAGAGTTCCAAGTCAACTTCGTTACTTGCCTTTTGGCTCCTTCCTATCGTTATCGTTTTACTTTCCCACTCCCAGAATCTTATCATAGGCGTTCTACTCTTTGAGACTTTGTTTATTAAAACTTCTTCCATAGCTATAGTAAAATGAGGATCAATTTTCGTTTTAGGTATGAATCTCCATTCCATCACTTTTTCGAATGAGTGTAGAGAATAAATAATTTAATGTCGATTTGAGGTGATGATTATATTTAGACTTCAGTGAAGAATCGATTAAAAAATTGCAAAAATTATATATCATGAAAAGTAGTTCGAAAATCAAGATATGGCAGGTGAAGAGGAGCCTTGGGATAACGGTTGGGAAGATGAGTTTGACACTTCTAGTATATCGCATGCTGGATTTTATTCGAGGTATCTAGCTTTCAGAATAGACGGTCTTGTCTGTGCTCTCTTCATTTCGGCCCCCATCATTATCATAACGATTGCCTTTCTACGAGGTATTTTTGTGCTACTTGGTATCTTGATGGTTTTCATCGTACCCGAATTATTTTATTTTTCTGTACTCGAGGCAAACTGGAATACGGTCGGAAAAAACATCGCTGGAATAAAGGTCGTAGACCGGCAAAAAAATCCTATCAGCTTTAAACAAGCGCTCGTTCGGAATTCGGAAAGGCTCATTTGGATAATACCTTTATTAGGTCAATTATTCCTATATCTGAGTGTTTCAGGTATTAAAGAATATGATGTACGGTTTGGCGATGATTGGGCAGGTACTTACGTGATCGAGGATAGTTCCGATTTTTCATCTAAATATCGAACATCTCCTCGCAAGGCCGATTCAAGTGATATGTTCGGAAGGTACTGAATATCAGGGTCACCGAACATCAACTATAGGATTTTCTGCAAGAGCTTAGGTGATAGTTTTTTTATATGTTTATGAAGTGTAGATAAAACATGTACGAAAAAGTAATCGTTCCTACAGACGGGTCCGATATAGCAGAAATCGGTGTAGAAGAGGGTTTGAAGCTTGCCCAAAACTTGGACATACCGGCTCTCTGTATCTACGTTATCGATATCTCTACCTTAGAAGAAATCGATAGTCGTGATCAAGATAGCGCCCGAAGGGGCATAAAGAATGTGGGTGAAAAAGCACTGACAGAGGTCAGAAAGAAGGCCCATGAGATGGGCGTGGAGATAAAGACTAGGAATCTTGTTGGCACACCCCATGAAAGGATAGTCGATGCAGCAAACGAGAAAGATATAATTTACATGAGCAGTCACGGGTCTTCTGGTTTCTCAGAACTTGTCTTCGGTAGTACTACTGAAAGGGTGATAAAGAAAGCTGATTGTACCGTAGCCGTAGTTAAAGCTAGATGAGTTCATATATGCCTTATATGAGGTATTGAGAAAGATCGGTCTGATACGAATCTAAACATACCAAACTTTAAATATTTATACTTATTTATTATAGATAGTAAGGAGAGTATGAACCAAAGGAGGGAAAATAAGCTATGGAGGCCGATGTAAAGAGGAAAGTAAACGTTCTAGGCGAACGGGCAGTCGGTAAAACGTCTCTGCTCCTCCGTTTTGTCAAAAATGTTTTTGGAGAAGAGTATTTAAAGACGATCGGTACGAACGTTTACACGAAAAAAGTACCTGTTACAGGTTCAGAAGTCAAGTTGGTCATGTATGATATCATGGGCGAGTCTGATTTTCAAAGTGTGCAGGATATGGCATTTGAGAAATCAACCGGAGCTATAGCGGTCGCGGATATAACTAGAGAAGAGACGCTGTATAAACTGATCGATGAATGGTTACCTAAATATAGAAAAGCTTCAGTACCGAACGCTCCGGTCGTTCTTGCAGTTAACAAAGTAGACTTGGATGATCAAGAAATCACTAAGAATGAAGTAGTAGAAAATGTACTCCATTATTTTGATACTATCTTTTTCACTTCAGCTAAGACTGGAGAAAACGTTGAGGATATGTTTAATGAACTTGGATTTAGAACTATGTATCGACACACTTCACCTGTGAGAGATGCAGAAGATATCGTAACGATGGATAAATTGATAGATACGCCTAAAAAGCTACTCTCGGGTCTTCTCGCCTATGCATCACAGTTGGGAGAGATGCCCTACTCTACCATGGAAGATATATTCGAAGAAAGCGGTATAGACAAATTTTCGATGAAAGAAGGGATCACGGAAGAACAGACCTTAGAGTTCGGTGATAGGCTGATAAAATGGTACGAAGATAACGAAGATAACGAATCCGCTTCTGCCGTCGCTAGACTTCTAGAAAAATATGAGGAAGACTCGAAGAAGTCGTAACAAAGTTACGAGAAGAGATCTTGAGTCAGGTCTTTTATACCTCTGAGCTCTTTTCTGTCGCCGTCCCATTCTTTGAGTTGTTCTCCGAATTCCTCTTCAATCTTTTCGATAACGTCTCTTATCTCCTGTATTTTTTTATCGCCAAGTTCTCCTTCATAGACCACAGCCATATAGATCTGGTCGCCCTGCTCAACGACTATATTGTTACCTCCAAATTCTAACCTATTCAGCTGCCAATCTCCTGTATCTTGAAAAGAATCTTCTATGAAATTCTGAACGGCTTCAAACATACCCGCGATGATATCACTGTCTCTATCCGGTCTTAGTCGGCGAGTATTGTGCAATATTAACATGGAGTTCCTTTTACTTATCAGGAACACTTCCTCGATAACCGGTTCTGTTTTCATTAGATAGGTTTTGTAAATGATGAACAAGATACCCAAGGCTATAGC
>CAZRWG010000231.1:0-2831 GCA_964603805.1 uncultured Thermoplasmata archaeon | reverse complement strand
AGCAAAAGACATTTTTAAAACCCTTTATGAGAAGGGGCACATTAATTTGAATTCTATGGAAACCTTTTACTGTGAAAATTGTGGAAGATCACTTCCTGATAGATATGTCTTAGGGACTTGTCCAGAATGTGGTCAAGAAGAGATAAAAGGTGATCAGTGTGACGAGTGTGGAACTCTTTTGGATCCAAAAAATCTTAAGGAACCAAAATGTATGCACTGTGGAGAGACTCCAGACCTTATAGAAAGCGAGCATTTCTTTTTGAAGCTTTCAAATTTTCAAAAACTTTTAGAGGAATATATCGAAGACAAAGATTATTGGAAAAATCACGTTCTCAATTTCACTAAAGGATGGCTGAAAGAAGGACTTGAAGATAGACCGATCTCCCGAGACATGGAATGGGGCATCTCAGTACCTATAGAAGGATACGAGGAGAAAAAAATTTATGTTTGGTTTGAAGCGGTAATAGGATATCTTTCAACCTCTATCAAATGGTCAGAAGAAAGCGAAGGAGATTGGACCAAATTTTGGAAAAATCCTGATGCAGAGCATTATTACTTTTTAGGAAAGGACAACATACCATTTCATACTATTATTTGGCCTGCTATGTTGATGGGATATGACAATGAACTCAATTTACCTTACGATGTACCAGCCAACCAGTACATGAGAATAGGTGGTCAGCAATTATCTACTTCAAGAGGAACTATAGTCTCTCTTCCTGATATACTAGAGGATTTCAGTAGCGACGCAGTTCGGTACTACATAACCATGGTTATGCCCGAAACTAAAGATACTAACTTTGCTTGGGAAGAATTTGAAGATAAAATAAACTCAGAACTTGTAGGAAATCTAGGTAATTTTATTCATAGAGTTCTCTCTTTTACCTATTCAAATTTTGGAGAAGTTCCTAAGCCAGGTGAACTAGATGAAAGAGATGAAAAGGTTTTAAAGAAGATCGAAGAGAAAACAAAAGAAATTGGGAAAAGTATTGAAAATAGAAAATTCAAAGAAGGATTAAAAAAGATCATGGAACTCTCTAGAGAAGGGAACAAATATTTCAATGATAAAGCACCGTGGGAAAATTTACCAGAGGAAAAAGAGATCGCAGGTACAACACTTAACATCTCACTTAGATTGGTAAAAGCCTTATGTGTAAGTGCAGCACCTTATTTACCTCATAGTATGGAAAATCTTTGGAACTACCTATCTCAAGAAGGAAGCATACACGAGCAGCGTTGGGAAGAAGCTTTGATACCTCTAGATACAGGCACTCAATTGAAAGAACCTAAACCGCTCTATGACACTATCAATATTGAAGATATGGAAGAAGATTCTAAATTAGTTGAGTCTCTAAAAAGATTGGACCTAAAAATCGGTAAAATAACAAAAGTGAAGGAACATCCTAACGCAGATAAATTGTACGTGACTAGAGTGGATATTGGTAAAGAAGAAAGGACCTTGGTTGCAGGTTTGAAACCTTACTATGACAAAGAGGAGATGGAAGATAAAAAAATAGTTGTAGTATCTAATCTAGAGCCGGCGAAGCTGAGAGGAATCAAATCTGAAGGTATGATGTTAGCTGCACAGGAAGGAGACAAGGTGTCTCTCCTCAAACCAAAAGGGGATGTCGGAGAGAATATTAAAGGAAGTAAAGATGGCGCCGATATGATATCCTTTAAAGATTTTCAACAGTTTGATTTTAGAACCGCCGTTTGGGAAAACGGAAATATGATCTCTAAAGAGAAATTAAAACCAGTTAAATCGAACAATTTTGAGGGGATATCTGTTGCATTGATAGATGAGGGAAAGGCAATACTATTAAAAGACAGCAAAGGAGCTATAACATTAGATAAGGAGATCTCACCTGGCAGCGAGATAATGTAAAAATAGTAAAAAATGTTTTATCAGTCTGCCCAAATCACCAAGGCCTTCTCTGTCTTCTCCTTTTACTCTTGTACCAGATGAATACTAAAACACTCGCGGCTATAACAGCAAGGATAACACCTGCATAAATCCAAGAGCTCGTTTCATCCTCTATCTGGAATGTGCGGCTCATCACCAATCTTTCTTCGGCCCTTACCTCTAATGTGTGTTCTCCTGGACCAAGCCCTCGTTTTGACCATTCGAAAGTAACTCTTCTCTCCTCTCCAGGTTCAAGATCCCGTACTGTTTGTGTATCCTTCAATTCTCCATTGATGTAAAGTGCGACCTGCAATTCTTCAATATGGGCATCAGTTGGATTTTCTATCGTTACCGTTGTTCTCTCTGGTTTCTCAACAGTAATTTGAAACTGCTTTTCATTAAAAGCAACATCGCCGTCTTTTCCACAATAAGCTCTGAAATTTAAAGTTCCTTCGCCTTCTTCGTGTACGGTCACATTGACAGTGAATATATTGCTAGAAGAACTCTCTAATTCATCTGAATCGATAGTTGCCTCCAAAGTAGATTCTGTTTGGAGAGTCCAATTATCTGCTTCATCAGTTCTAATCGTTCTATCACCGACTCTAAAGGCTCCTTTTATCTCAACTTCGTAACTAACTGTTTTATTTACAAAGAATTCATCTGGCCCCTCGATTGAAGGGTCTATCCGGGTATCTTGAACTGCTGCTTCACTAGGTTGTGCTGTGACGACTAAAAAGGTTGAAACTAAAAGAAGGACACCAACTAGCAAACCTAAATTTTTAGGTTTCATCAGACCCACCTCTTCTTTTTCATCACATATATTGCGCCTACTCCGATCAATATTACTATACCTGCCCAGTGCCAATTGTTCAAAGTGAAAGGTTCCGTTTCTAAGATAAATTCGTCTCCTTCAAATTCAATCATATCC
>CAZRWG010000230.1:1616-2842 GCA_964603805.1 uncultured Thermoplasmata archaeon | reverse complement strand
ACTGTAGTTTCAAGGGGAAGATCTGAAGCTAAGATCACTAGAACGGGAATGGAAACTAAACTTGGAGAGATAGCGGGAGAACTTCAAGAAGAAACTGTAGATACACCTTTACAGAGAAAGACTAAAGACCTCGCAAAAAAGGTAGGATATTTTGCTATATTCGTATCCATCGTTCTCTTCGCCATAGGATTTTTAGCAGGAGTGGAAAGAGCGCTAATAATCACGGTTACTATAGCTGTAGCTGTCGCTGTGGTACCTGAAGCTTTACCTCTTACCATGACTGTCACCCTATCTTTAGGGATGAAAGATTTAGCAAAAAAGAACGCTTTGGTCAAGAAGATGTTAGCAGTTGAAGGACTGGGTTCTACAACTGTCATCTGCACCGATAAGACCGGTACACTTACGAAGAATGAGATGACCGTAAAGCGAGTATATGCTGGTGGAGAAGAATTTGAGGTCGAAGGAACAGGTTACTCATCTAAAGGAGAGATATTGAAAGGAGGAAAAACCGTAGATATAAACGAAAAAAAATCTTTAGATCTACTCATCAAAACCGGCACTCTATGTAACAATGCTCTCATCCACTTTCATGAGGATGAAGAAGAAGTTCATGGTGAACCAACAGAAGCTGCATTGGTCACGTTGGGCGAAAAGGCTGGGTACAAGGCAGAAGTATTGAGAGACGAATACAAGAGAGCAGAGGAGATACTGTTCACCTCTGAAAGAAAAAGGATGTGCACGATACATGATGACCCAGAGTTCGGAGGTCCTCGTGCATTCATGAAAGGCGCTCCGGAGATCGTTGTTGAAAGATGTACTCATATTTTAGAAGACGGGGAAAGGAAAAGTTTAACCGATGAAAAAAAGAAAGAAATTTTGAAACGTAACAAAAAGTACGCTCAGGACGCTATGAGAATTTTAGCCTTTGCTTATCGTGATGACTCTCCAGTTAGTCCAGAAGAAGATGTGGTTGAAAAGGAGATGACCTTTTTGGGACTTACGGGTATCATAGATCCACCTCGACAGGAAGTTCCAAGAGCGATAAGGAAATGTAAGACAGCTGGTATCCAAGTCAAGATGGTAACAGGAGATAATTCCGATACGGCTAGGGCAATCGCTGAAAAGATCGATTTAACTGATAATCCACGTGTGATTACAGGTGAAGAAATGGATGCGATGACTGTAGAAGAACTAAGCGATGTCGTAGAGGATGTAGATGTTTATGC
>CAZRWG010000230.1:0-1516 GCA_964603805.1 uncultured Thermoplasmata archaeon | reverse complement strand
TTCGTTACTTTTCTCCTTTCAAGAAACTTTACAGAGGTCATACTCATCGCATCCATCTTGGCATTCACACAGAATTTTGCACTGCTTCCACTAGGTGCTATGCAGATCCTATTTTTGAACATGATTGGACAGACTGGTCCGGGTATGGGCTTAGGTGTGGATCCGGCGGACGAGAATATAATGGACAGACCCCCTAGAGATCCAAATAAAGAATTATTGAGTACTAGGAATCTCTTCATGATCACCACCATGGCAATAACTATGGTATCTATGGCTACCGTGGCTTACTATTACGGCCTTCGTAATAGTGGCATCGAACTAGCTAGAACAATGGCATTCACATCTATTTCTGTTATGATAATCGTCAACGCTTACAACTTCAGATCATTAGATAAGACAATTGGACAATTCAATCCTTTCAAAAACAAGTTCATAATTTTGGCGAGTTTGATCACCATCCCTATGGTACTTTTGACCCTGTATTATGAACCGTTGCAGATGGTATTCGGAAACGTACCTTTAGGAAGGACTGAATGGATGGTCGCAGGTGGAAGCGGCCTAGCAACGATAGGTCTCTTAGAAATGGTAAAAAGGATCACTAAGATATTAGACCTGTGAAAAGCTTGATTAAATTTTTAAGTGTAGCTCACTCAACAAAAAGAATAGGTTTTCTAGCCTCAACTAAGACCTCTCTTTCGAGTTCTCCCACAGCGAAAGGAGGATATATCATCCTCAGTTCGTATTTTAATCCTGGTCTTCCAAGGCTTCCGACGATCAGATCGTTCTTTTTAGATTCCTTTACGATCTCATCATGGGGTTTTACAGCACACGATCTAAGATGATAGGGTATGTCGTGTTCATGAGCGAAGTCGTATAATCTTTTGAAGGTAGATTCCGTCTCTGCACCTCCTCTTGTGCTTAAGATCTTCACTTCACCCCCAAAGTATTCCGCAAGTTCGATAGCAACGCATCCGCCTTTCAGTGAATATCGATCTCCACTGTTAGGATGAAGTAACTTTTTTGGTGTATTTATTTCAACGACCGAGTCGAAAACGAGTACCGGCTTAGAACTATGTTCCAATACATGTAGGCAAGTAGCTCCGATATCATATATTTGTATTCCAGATTTAGATTGAGTCCCCACGACTATTAGATCTATATTCTTTTCTTCAGAATAGTTGATGATCTCCTCACCCGGTTTACCTTTTCTGATACTTTTCTCGTGATCTTTGATACCCATATCTTCCAATATATCTATACCATTTTTTACGGCTCTTTTACACGACTCTTTCAGATTCTCCATGAGAATATCTGAGAGTGGAACATTCTGTTTGGATGTGTTCACCACTGTCAATATATGATATTTTGCATCGGGAAAAGTGTTAGCAGAATATCTGATCGCATTTTTCACGAGTTGGGAATCATCCATAGCGATCAGTATATTTTCGAACATATCATTACTCTCAAAAAGCTTGTGATATATAGATTTTCTCGAATGGGCCAAAAATTTGGAGAT
>CAZRWG010000229.1:0-2848 GCA_964603805.1 uncultured Thermoplasmata archaeon | reverse complement strand
AGTCAAAATAGGAAATAAAGATCTAGAAGTGATGGTCGTTTCCGGCGACGGTGATTGTGCCGGTATCGGAGGAAACCACCTTCTCCACGGCGCTAGAAACAATATAGACCTGAATGTCCTTATGATAAATAACGGTCTATATGCGATGACTGGAGGTCAGGTAGCACCTACAACACAACATGATGAGGAAACCTTAACCACGCCTTATGGAAATCCTTCATCGAGTTTTGAAGCTGCTGAGGTAGTTAAAGCCGCGGGTGCAGCACATGTTGCGAGATGGACCACTTACCATATGAAGGACCTTATTAAAGAAGTGAAAAAGGCGATAGATACTACCGGTTTTTCTTTCATCGAAGTATTGACCCAATGTCCTACAAGGAAGGGGAAAAAAGAGGAGATGAACGGATTAGAGATGCTTGAATGGTATAAAGAAAATACTAGTAAAAACGAAAATACCGATAAAATATTCGTAGGGACTTTATCGGAAGTCGATAGACCTGAACTGACAGAAGAGATTTATAAACAGATAGAGGAAGTCGGAGGTGACTTGAGATGATTAAGGTCCGGATCGGAGGCTGGGCAGGACAAGGTACTGTAAGAGCAGGGACTATTCTCGGCAGATCCTTAGCTATAGAGCAGGGTTACCACGTAGCTCAACAGCGATCTTACTCCGCAGCTGTGAGGAGCGGGATAGCTTATTCAGATGTTATCGCCGATGAAGAAGAATTAGATGAACTCGTCATAGATATACCCGATTATCTCTTAATCATGTATCAGAACACATTAGACGAATGGGAGGATACAGCTAAAAAAGTGGATTCGCTCATTGTAGACAGTTCTAGAGTGAAACAATTACCGGAGATCTCAGGCTCTATCTATGAAGTACCCGCCGGAAAGATAGCTGAGGAGATAGCAACTTCTAAAGCCGCGAACGTAGTTTTGCTCGGTTCGCTTGCGAAGATCTCAGGAGATATAGATATAGATGCGTTGAAAAGAACCGTTGATGCTGAATTTCCTGAGAAGTATAAAAAACTCAATATAGAAGCGCTTGAAAAAGGATACGAAGAGATCTGTTAGAAAATAAGAAAGGAGATCAAGCCTTATCTATCTCAGTCAAAAATTCATACACTTTTCCCATACTATCCTCCCATGTTGGTAGCTCTTCATATCTTTTCTTAGCATTTTTACTCATCTTTTTTATGAGGTCTGGATCGTTCTTTATCTTCTTTATAACCTTTTCAATAGACGAAGGATCGCACGGTTGGATATGCAGACCTTCTTTCCTCTCTCTGATTATTTCCGTAGGACCTCCTCTTTTCGTTACCACCGCGGGGAGACCAAATCTTAAACCCTCTACGATGGTTATTCCATAACCTTCAAATTTAGAAGGAAGTATCAATAAGTGATTCTCTTGATAGTTTTGCATAAGTTCGTCGACATCTACAAAACCCAATATGTTTACTTTCGATTCGATGTTTCTTTTCTTGATCATAGATTTGAGCTTTTCAGTATATTTTCCATCTACAGTAGTATCTCCGATGATATTTAACTTGATATCAGCAATAGGTTGAATTCCTTCTATCAAAACATCAATGCATTTGTGAGGCAAAACATTACCAACGTAAAGAAGATTTAATTCAGTTCCCTTTTTAATGTCTTTTATCTCTTTGAATGAAAAATCGGGAGATATGTGATCCTTTCCAGGATATACATCAATGATATTCTTTATCTCCACCAGTTCTTTTACACTTTTTTTTGTACTCTTACTACTACATATCGCCCCATCTAAACTCTCTAAATATCTCTTTTCAAAATACCTGTACATATCTGATCGTTTTCTATCCCTTTCAGCTAAATGAGATAGATGGTGAACCACCGAGACTATAGGAATATCTTTATCTATCTTTTGATTTAGATGAAATAAAGACGGATGACAAAGTTCGTCTTGAAGGACCATATCTACGTCATGATTCAATCTCTCAAGAAGGTTTTCAGAAAAATTGTGTTTTATATTCTCTAGATAGGAATTGTTTTCTAAAGAAATCTTTTCTACGCGAACGTTTTTGTTTTCCAGATAATCTATGAGTTTATCATCATAGAGATATCCACCAGAACGGATATCTCCTTTTTCATACATCAGAAAGGCGATATTATTCAAACATCTACCTCCGATCTATAGGATGCGTTTGCCTCTTCACTTTCCCACAGTTGAATCTCGATAGAATAGATACGTTCGATCTCCTTTTCTGCCTGAGCTTTCATCTTAGAGATAAGTTCATCGTACAAAATTTTTGAAAAATTTTCTAAAGTGGGATTTTTTCTTTCAAAAATTTCCAACTCATTCAAGACCTTCCCTTCATATTTTCTTATAACGGATCTAGTTAGTTGTTCCAATTTAACTATATCTATAAGAAAGCCGTTTTCATCCAACTCTTTTCCTTCGATTTTAATAGTCAACTGGTAATCATGAGAATGAAGTTGAGTTTCGTCACCTTCAACCATGGGTAAAAAATGCTCAGATGTAAACGATTTCGTTAACGATACTCTGTAGATATTATACACCTCATTATAATCGCTCATATTCAAGTACGACTTGGATGCACTCTTCAGATTTTTCATCCAATAATTCGTAAGCTCTTCTCGCTTCTGAAAAAGGTATCTCATGTGTTATCAATTTTTTTGGTTCTATCTTTTTTATCATCCTTATCGCCTGTTTTATTCTTCTAGACTTGTCCCATCTTCCTGAGATCTCTGGTCCGATAGAACTGACTTGACTACTTCTTATATCTAGTCGGTTACGATGGAAAGAAGTACCTAGATTGATTTGTTTTTCTTCATTTTCTTTTTT
>CAZRWG010000228.1:0-2859 GCA_964603805.1 uncultured Thermoplasmata archaeon | reverse complement strand
ATCATTCACACCTCTATTTATTTATCTGCTAACTTATATTTAGGTTTTGTTTTCTTCGAGACAAGGTTTATCTTTCGGCGATTCGCTCATCTAACATCTACTGAATCTTCCAACGCACCGATAGATTTCTCATAGTAATCTACTCCCTCTAGCTTTAGTTTGATAGCGCTCTCAGGACAGTTTTCTACGCACCTTCCGCATCCTCTGCAGTCCTCTCCGATAACAGCCTTTCCCTCTTCGATCTCGATAGCCTCGACGAAACAATCTTCAGTACATTCACCACAACCCACACAGTTTTCATTAACATTCACCTCCACGCCGGGCAATCTTTTTACTTTCCTCTCGATATCGTTTCGCAGTTCTGGAACCATCTTCCAAAGACAGCAGCACGGACAACAGTTGCATACGGTCATCAATTTTTTTCCAGGCCTCACGTCCAACCATGCCTGGTCCAATTTGTTCCTGCCGATAAGATGGATCAAACCATCTTCTCTGCACTTCTTCACATATTCCAAAGCTTCCTCTTCCGAAACAGGCCTGCCAAGCTCCGGATCTATATTCTCAGCGGCCTCGCCCAAAAAAAGACAGCCCAATTCGATTGGATAATCTTCACATCCTTCGGATCTCCTGCAGATACAGAAATCCATTATCCAGTGGAAATCCGCCTCTTCGATGAAGTACTCGACTATCTTAGAAGGTAAAACGTAATCATCGGGCATCTCTATGTTAACGTTCATCTCGATAACGCCGTCCTTGGTGAGATAGTACATCTCGTCTTCTTCAAAGAAGAACTTGTCTAAAATGTCTCCCACCACAGGATAGTTCGTCAGACCCGCTAACTTGAATCTCTGAGGAAATATTTTGTTTATGAATCTGATCAACAGTTTTTCTTTTTTCAAGGGAAACCCATCAACTCGATAAAACGCATATAGACTATTTAATCGTTCTCTAAAAGACTCTTAAAAACAACTCACAATTCATGTTTTTACCATCTATGTTCCGCTGTGAAAAGAATAAAAAAAGATATTTTTTTATAACGAGCGACAGACTTAATCGTAGTAAAGTTTAATATCCTTCAAAAAAATATCATATTTGGGGAGATGAATGAAGCCTAAAGGAGGATATATGGGAAGGATTTTGGATATAGACCTATCTAAACAAGAGATCAAGGAGAAAGATTTTCCAGATGAGTTGATAGATGATTTTGTTGGCCAGGTAGGAATAGGCGAGAAGATATATTACGACGAGGTTGACGGCAAAATCGACGCTTTGAGCGAGGACAACGTTTTGGTGTTCATCACAGGTCCTTTTACAGGAACTTCGGTACAATCACCATCTAATTTTCAAGTCATCTCAAAAAATCCTATGACTGGATTCAACATAGCGTACGCTAATTCTCACGGCTTTTGGGGGCCTAGATTAAAATCTGCAGGGTACGATGGTATAATAGTTCGAGGTAAATCAGAAAAACCTGTGTTTTTGCATATAAATGAGGATGGTGCGAAATTAAAAGATGCTGAGGAATTTTGGGGTATGGATACCAAAGATACTGAAGATGCGATAAAGAAAGAGATAGGAGAAGATAAGGCTTCTGTTGCATGTATCGGTCTAGCAGGAGAGAACATTATTCCCGGAGCATGTATAGAAAATGATAAGGGCCACATCGCAGCGAAAGGAAATCTAGGTATGGTGATGGGTTCAAAAAACCTAAAGGCTGTGGCAGTCCACGGGAACAAGGATGTTCTAGTTCACAACGAGGAGAAATTTAAAGAACTCGCTAAAAAGTGGAGAGAGAAGAGCACAAAAAGTCCAATAGGCCAGGCTGTTAATGCATATGGTACGGCAAGCTTCACCGGTCAGATACATGAAATCGGGGATCTTCCAGTCAAAAATTTTACTACATCTGTTTTTGACGAGTACGAAAAACTTACTGGCCGCTATATAAGAGAAACTTTCAATACAAAACCTAGGACCTGCTATGGATGTTCTATCAATCACGTACACGAAGTAGAAGTGACTGAAGGCCCGTATGAAGGATTCGTTTCAGAAGAACCAGAATACGAAGATTTTTCTAACCTGGGTTCCAACCTAGGGATAAGTGATCCTGGAAAAGTAGTTTGGCTAACTGATTATGTTGATAGGCAGGGATTAGATGGAAATCTTGCTGGAGCAATGGTCTCGATGATCATGGAGGCTTACGACAGAGACATTTTAACTGAAGATGATCTCGGTTTTACAGCTGAATGGGGTGATGAAGAGGCATCTAAAAAGATAATTGATATGTTTATAAATAAAAAGGGTATAGGTAAAACTCTTTCTAGGGGACTAAAAGATGCTGCGGAGGAATTGGGTCATCCCGAGTTGGCTGTACACTTCAAGGGTGAATCGAACCATGCTCATGACAGCCGAGCATTGTGGGGTCAGTTTTTAGGTTTAGCAGTGTCGAGCTCAGGACCTAATTGGGAGATATTGGGATTAGATCTACTACCAGATTCGGACCTTGACATTGATGAACCGCTTGACAGGTTCGACCCAGAAAGACATCCTAAAGGGGCTAGATTATCACAGATGAAAAAGCTCTTCATGGAAACTCTAGGGACTTGTTGGTTTGGTTCTGAGGTCGGACTCGATCTGATCTGCGAAAGTTATGAAGCTTTAACAGGTCTTCCATTGGATAAAGAAAAGGGCTTAAAAGTTGGAGAAAGAATCGCCAATCTCGAGAGGAGTTTTAATGTATTGAATGGATTCAAGCCGGAATATGATCTTGATATCTCTCCAAGACTGCTTGAGGCTCCTCTTAACGGTGGAGCTGAAGGCAGAACAATAGAGCCTTATATCGAAGATATGGTGAAGAAATAC
>CAZRWG010000227.1:0-2865 GCA_964603805.1 uncultured Thermoplasmata archaeon | reverse complement strand
ATGTGAGTAATAACGAATCTTTTCCTATTCCTAATGAAGAAATCCCTATCCAAAATCTGACTTTAACTCTGATAAGGTTTGAGGAAAATATAACAGAGAGAAAGATATCAATGGAACCAAAAACAAATTCTACCTTCGATTTTGAATGGAAAACAGTAGGTGGAAGGCAGACTATCACTGCATTTTTGAGTGTAGAAACAACCGATTCGAACGAACGGGTCCCACTAGATGAGATGTCAAAAGAGATATGGGTAGAACCCGAACCTATCGGAGATGTATACTCACCTATATTAGCACTGGCTATTATATTTTTAGTGGTCTTCGGTTCTGTAACGATACCCTCTATTATAGCTTTTTTAACAGATAAAAATTCATCTCGAAAAGAAAAATGATGTTGTCGAGACATTTTTCACGATTTAGAAATCTCTTCAATGTACTTGAAAGCTGAATTGACAAAAACATATATTTATGCGGTTGTCCTTCGGATGTTTAAGATGTCAGAAAATCCTGAAGAAATCAGAAATGAAGACACCTCTGGCGAACTCAGCTACTTAGAAAAGAAAACTTTGCTAGCTCTTGAGGAACTAAATGGAGAAGCTTCTCCAGAGGAAATCGTTGAAAAAGGAGATTTTGATGAAAAAGTCAAAGTCATGAACGCCGTTTCTTGGTTGAATTCAAAAGATATGGTAGAAGTGGAAGAAGATGTTACTCATTATTATTCTCTAGCCAAGAAGAGTCTTGCAAAAAAAGATCTTCCAGAGAGGAAAGCTTTGAAGTTCTTAGACAAAAAGGGAGGAAAATGCAGTGTTGAAGAACTTCAGGAAGAGAGCGACTTGAATAAAAACAAAGTCGGTATCGCATTGGGATGGCTTAAGGACAAAAAGTGGGCTGAGATAGTAAAAGAAGAAGGTAAATCATATCTCCAGATAACAAAAAAAGGAAGAAAGGCATTGAAGGAAAAAGGAAAAGACGAGAAGCTACTGAGACGATTGGGTAAAGAAGAACGGTTATCTGAAGATGAAGTTGATAGATATACGGTAAACAATTTGATGTCAAGAAAAGAGATATTGGAAAAAAAGAGAGAAGTGAGTAGAACGGTCAGAGTGACCGAAAAAGGTCGTAAGGAGCTGGAAAAAGGTATTGAATTGAAGACTCAGATCAATCAATTGACTCCTGAAATTTTGAGAACAGGGGCATGGAAGAAAGCGAGGATAAGACCCTATGACGTGAAAGCTTATGCGCCTAAAGAATACGGTGGAAAAAGACATCCGATCAAGAGAGAGATGGAAAAGGTGAGAAAAGTTTTCATAGAGATGGGGTTCAAAGAGATAAAGTACGATTTCATTCAACCTACCTTTTGGAATATGGACGCTTTATTCATACCTCAAGATCATCCCGCTAGAGATATGCAGGATACGTTCTATATGAAGAATCCAAAGAAATTAGATATCAGTGGAGACGAGGAGACGATCGAGGCGGTCAAAGAAGTTCATCAAAACGGCGGAGATACACGATCTGAGGGATGGCAGTACGAGTGGAGTGAAGAGGAAGGGAAAAAGGCTGTCCTCAGAACACATACCACAGTAGCGAGTATCAAACACCTATCCGAACATACAGACCCTCCAGTTAAAGCGTTTTCTGTTGACTGGAATTTCAGGAGTGAAAAGGCCGATGCTACACACACACCTGAATTCGTACAAATCGAAGGAATAGTGATGGAGGAAAACGCGAGCCTGAACATGCTGATAGGCATGATGAAGAAGTTTTATGAGAAGATGGGATTTAAAGATATCAAGGTCAGACCAGGATATTTTCCTTTTACCGAACCCAGTCTTGAAGTATTTGCTAAATGGAAAGATGACTATCTAGAGATGGGAGGCGCTGGTTTATTTAGAAGAGAAGTTTTAGAACCACATGGCATCGAAGAACCAGTCATAGCATGGGGACTCGGTCTGGAAAGACTCGTGATGTTGAGACTGGGATGGGACGATATCAGAGATTGTTATAGTAACGATTTAGAGACTTTAAGAGAATATCCGTTATTGTGAACTGAGAAACACAAGTTTGAAATATTTTCATCTGAATCCTCATATTATATGACGCTAAAACTTTACAACACTTTGACCAATCAAAAAGAGAAGTTCGAGCCGATCGAAGATGATCTGGTCAGGATGTATTCCTGCGGTCAAACCATCTATGACGACATGCACGTAGGTAATGCAAAAACTTACGCCGCATGGGATATTTTACATCGATATCTCGAATGGAAAGGTTTCGATGTGTTTCACGTGATGAATATAACCGATGTAGGCCATCTGACTGATGACGCGGATGAAGGAGAGGACAAAGTAGAGAAAGCCGCAAAAGAGAGAAAACTTGAGCCTATGGAACTCGTGACTGAACAGGTGAGAAAATGGTACAGAGAGATGGACACATTGAACATGAAAAGGCATAACGTGAATCCGAGAGCTACAGGACACATGATAGAGATGATAGAGGCTGTAAAAAAGATCATTGAGAACGGTTACGCCTACGAAGAGAACGGAACCGTTTATTTTGATGTGAAAAAGTTCCACGAAGACCATGATTATCCTAAATTAGGCGGCAGAACTCTAGAATCTCTTGAGACTGGAGCAGGTGGTAGAGTCTCAGAAGAAGAGTTGAAAGAGAAACGTTCACCTCATGATTTTGCATTGTGGATAAAGGCAGATCCAGAACATATCATGAAGTGGCCGTCCCCTTGGAGCAGAGGATACCCTGGATGGCATCTTGAATGTAGTGTTATGGGTGCAAAATACCTGGGAAAAAAATTCGATATCCACTCTGGCGGAGTAGATCATATCTTTCCACATCATCCGAACGAGA
>CAZRWG010000226.1:0-2895 GCA_964603805.1 uncultured Thermoplasmata archaeon | reverse complement strand
ATATGTCATCAAGGCTGATCTAAAAGCTAGTGGAGTTGTAGAAAAACCTGATGTTGTCGGCGCTATCTTCGGTCAAACCGAGGG
Source organism: uncultured Thermoplasmata archaeon (assembly GCA_964603805.1). Taxonomy (GTDB): domain Archaea; phylum Thermoplasmatota; class Thermoplasmata; order Halarchaeoplasmatales; family Halarchaeoplasmataceae; genus Natronoplasma. The sequence continues at coordinate 2,811 of CAZRWG010000226.1, read as the reverse complement.
TCTTTTAGGTGACGAACTCGACTTGAGAGATTTACAGAAAAGTGGAAGGATGGGGCGTATAGAGGTCGAGGTCAGTTCAACTAAAGGAAAATCATCTGGTAAAATTAGTATACCTTCAAGTTTAGATTTAGTAGAAACATCGATATTAGCTGCAGCTTTGGAAACTATTGATAGAGTAGGTCCATGTAAAGCCAATATAGAGATAGACGAGATAAAAGATGTAAGAGAATCTAAAAGAAATAAGATCGTGGAAAGAGCAAAAGAATTGCTGTCTTCGACGGTTGAAGAGAGTAAAGTTCCTACAGGTAATTTGACCGAGTCAGTAAGACAGGAAGTTCAGATGGAAGAGATAAGCGATTTCGGCGATTCACATTCCCCTGCAGGTCCTAATGTGGATGATTCAGACGCCATAATAATAGTTGAAGGCAGATCGGACGTACTCAACTTATTGAGATACGGTATAAAGAACGCCATAGCCGTCGAAGGAACAGACATACCAGAGGAGATAAAGGATCTATCATCAAAAAGAGTAACAACGGCTTTCGTAGACGGTGATAGAGGAGGACTTTTGATTTTACAAGAACTTTTAGAGACTGCCGAAGTTGATTATGTTGCTCAGGCTCCAGAAAATACCGAGGTCGAAGAACTCACTCAGAAACAGATAATGAAAGCACTAAGAAGCAAGATTCCAGTAGATCAATACATAGAGATGTATGATATAGATGTCGACGAGGAAGAAGTGAAAGATAGTGGAGGGTATGAAAGGTCTAAAAAAACGGCTACAGGAAAACAAGCATCGGTAGGAAAAACTCCGAGTAAAGAGCAGAAAAAAACACAAGAAGAACCTGAAACAAAGACTGAATACGATCGATACAGGAAAATGATCGACTCTATCAAGAACGAAAAGATCGCTAAACTGCTGAACGGGAATGGCGATGTCCTAGAAGAAGTGCCTACAAGAGAACTAGCAGATAAACTCCTAGAGAATGATGAGGGAGTAGAAAAAGTAGTCTTCAATGGCATAGTTACTCAAAGACTGGTAGACATAGCTACGGAGAAAGGAGTTAAAAAACTGATAGGTCGAAAGATTGGGAATATACCAAAATTACCAACTTCACTAGAAGTCCTTCCATGGGATAGATTGAAAAATAATTAGTCATTTACTAAGCTTGATGGCAAATCAAAACCTTTTATCTTTTTAATTTTACTTTTCCAATTTAGGTGTAAGGAGAATTTTTTTATAATAGAGCTTTAGTCATTTGTCTGGTATTTATGACTAAGTATGTTTATTCCTTTGAAGAAGGCAGTGCTGAGATGAAGGATTTACTAGGAGGTAAAGGTTCTAATCTCGCTCAGATGACTCAGATAGGTCTTAAAGTTCCTCCAGGTTATACAGTAACTACTGAAGCGTGCCTTGAATATCTAGATGAAGGTGAGATGACAGACGAGATTAAAGATCAAATGAAATCGTATATGAACGAGTTAGAAGAAGAAATGGACCAAAAATTCGGTGATCCAGAAGATCCTTTGTTGGTCTCGGTCAGGTCAGGTGCTGCTGTTTCTATGCCCGGTATGATGGATACTATATTGAATCTAGGGCTAAATGAAAAAACTCTCGATGGTTTGATAGAAAAAACAGACGAAAGATTCGCCTATGACAGTTATAGACGTTTTATCAACATGTTTGGCGAGGTAGTTAGAGGAATTCCACACAGAGAATTTGAAAAGATAATGGACGAGGTTAAGGAAAAAAGAAATGCAGATAAGGACGTGGACCTAGAAGCGGAGGGTATGAAAGAAGTCACGGAAAGATACAAAGAACTAGTTGGTGATATACCCTCTGATCCTTGGGAACAATTGATAGAAGCTACAAAAGCTGTTTTCGCTTCTTGGGACAACCAAAGGGCTGTCAGATATAGAAATCTAAACGATCTCCCACATGATATGGGGACCGCTGTAAACATTCAAGTTATGGTTTACGGTAATACTGGTAAAAACTCTGGTAGTGGCGTTGCTTTCACCCGAGATCCATCTACAGGTGAAAACAAGATATACGGAGAATTTCTCCAGAATGCTCAGGGCGAAGATGTAGTGGCTGGAATTAGAACTCCACTTGATATCGCTGATCTCAAAGATATGTGGCCTGAGATATATGAAGAATTAGCTGAAGTCTGCGAGATCTTAGAAGAAGAATACAAAGATATGCAGGACCTCGAATTTACTGTTGAGGATAAAGAACTTTACATTTTACAAACTAGGACCGGTAAAAGAACTCCTAATGCCGCTGTGAAGATAGCCCATGATATGCATGAAGAAGGTATTATCAGTAAAGAAGTAGCTCTTCTTAGAGTAGAAGGTGACCAAGTAGAAAAAATATTGCACAAGAGGATAGATCCAGAAGCAGAACTAGATAAACTTACTCAGGGTTTGAACGCTTCACCCGGTGCGGCCTCTGGTAAAGTCATTTTTGATACGGATGAAGCGGAAAACCTAGGTGATGAAGGAGAATCTATCGTACTTGTCAGACCGGAAACTACACCAGAAGATATTCACGGCTTAGCTGCTGCAGAAGGTGTTTTAACCAGTAGAGGAGGAATGACGAGTCATGCTGCGGTAGTTGCTAGAGGTATGGGAAAACCATGTGTTGCGGGGGCAGAAGAGATCGATATTGATCTTGATAATGAATACTTTGAGGTAGATGGACAAAAGATCGAGAAAGGAGACATAATCACTATCGACGGTACTACCGGCGACGTGATCTTGGGAGAAGCTCCATTGATTGAACCTGAATTTACAGTGGAATTTGAGAAT
>CAZRWG010000225.1:0-2917 GCA_964603805.1 uncultured Thermoplasmata archaeon | reverse complement strand
TAAACTACTTTTTTAATACAAACCAGTAAATCGATACTGCTAGAATTATTACAAATAAAACTATCGCTATAACGTACTCCAGAGGATAAGGCATGAATCCTACCGTAAAGGGCATCGTGTTGGTAGAGGTTGCTCCACCAAATTCTACTACATTCCTAACAGCACCGCTTATCTCTCTTCTTTCGGGAAAGAGTTCAAACCGGTAAGGACCTTCAAAATCGGTACAGACTAAACGACAATACTCATCCTTACCTTCTTCACACAGATTAGTTATACACTCCCTAAGCTCAACATCTTCCAGACCGCCACATTCTTCATGATAGGATTGAATCTCAAACTCCTGTGGTTCAATATTGGAGACGTAAGGATTAATATCATCACTGTATTCGACGAGATGGTTAGTAGTTCCTTCAATACCTGACCAAATCATTACATGACACATGGTTTTCTGATCGCCAGCACTAATGTTAATCTCCGACTCGGACGCTGTTATTCCTGCATTAACTTCCTGTAAACCGAAGGTCAAACTCACGAATAAGGCACTAACTAAGACTAACAAAATCTTCTTTTTCATCATTTCACTACATTATCTATTCTCAAAACTTTTATTAATTAATCTAGCGTTCCGCAATCTTCACCTTCCATACCGTCGTAACTTACACCACAGAAAGCATACTCAACACCTTCAACATCCATAGGCGGTGTTCCTTCTGGTACGTCCATGTAAAACCTCTGATCACATTGTCCTTCAGGTTCAATTGCCTCACACCATGTACTACCAGTATGACCTATCTCTGACCAATCTTCTTCTGCATCAATATCGACTATGGTTGTATTCTCGTTAGACCACCCATTTCCATCACTAGCTTCACTCTTAAGTTCTAAATCCTCATTTAGTTCACCATCTAAACCGTGATACATATCGACATTAATGTTCGAAGCCTCGTCAACATGTATTTCATATAAAACGGTTTCATCATCTTGTCCTAAAGCAGCGTAAGTATCGCCGGGTTCAAGCGTTCCAAAGTTCACTCCATCTTCATCACTTTCAGCATCAGCACGCTCACCATCAAATTCACCGTCGGGGTATATTTCTACCCAAGCAGAAATTGTCGCTGTAAGTGGTGTGGTTCCAACATCCGTATCCTCTGTATCCTCAGCAATAACGAAAGGTAGAGACAGCACTGTGACCAAAACTATAGACATCACTATCAAAGATAGTTTATTTTTCCTAAACATACGGGGAATCACCTAAAGTTATATATAATAAAGATTGTTTATAAAAATTTTGGTTCCACTCAAACATTCAAAATTGATAAAAAGAGTTTATTTTAACTCTGACAATGTTCTTTGTCTACTCCCGACTCAACACCGCAGTACTCATAAGTAGTGTCAAATTCACCCGAATATTCCTCATCGGGTACATCAATCCAATACCTCATCCAACAACTATCTTCGGGTTCCATATTCATACACACACCATCACCTATCTCAAAAAACTCGTCACTCAAAGAATAAGCTCCATCAGGGTCTAAATTTACCCCGCTTGAAGCTGTAGAATTAGCCTTGTGACTAATATTTCCAACATCCAAAACATCTTCCTCTTCAGAACTAAGATATTGATCTTCAGTCGAATGATACAAATCGACATCGACATTGGTAGCTGGATCCACCGATATGTAGTATTCCGTTCCATTTTCACCGTAATTGCCTGTTGCGTTGTTATTTTCTGTATCGGGTAGCACTTTATCAAAATGTATTCCTTCTGATAGAGTATCGGAAATTTCCAGTCCGATCCATGTCTCTTCATCGCTACTGATCTCTACTGTACCATCGTCTGAGTTCTCTTCCAAAACATTAGGATTCGTCGAATTGGCAAAAAAGAACACTGTATAATTGCCTTTTTTACCCGTAGCATTCACAATGCCATCAAAATCTACAGTTTCACCAGCTTCCACTTCTTCTTTTGTCTGCGGATTATCTCCTTGTTCCATACAGAACGGTTCAGCAGGGCATTGTTCAATTATGTTTTTCTCCATCGTATCATCTCCTTCCAAACTGAAGCTATCAAAAGTGGGGCTGTCCGGGTTCAACACATTCAAAAATATTTCCACCTGGAAGTGGTCGTGTGTGTCGGTCCAGTCAAGTTGCTCCTGTTCCTGACCCTTAAGATCAATCTCTAACACCTCTTCATCTATAGAACCGGGGCTTCCAGTAACATTTAAAACTATTTCCTGATCATTTAAATCATAAGACAAATTCTTAAGATCAGGGTTATAACCCTTTATATATCTTTCCTCGGTTTTGAGATAACCCTCTTCTTTCTCTCCTTCCAGTTCTAATATGCCCTCTTCAATACTTACGTTACTGATCTCTTCCGCTCTCCCCCACTCTTCAGTTGTGTTCCATCCTGTTGTATAACCAGTATAAAACGTCTTTATTCCACCAGTATCATAAAAATCTTCGTTTTCAGCATACGCTCTAAACTCATACAACCTATCTTTCTGTAAACTATCAACAGTACTATTAAAGTGCTGAGGACTTGAAACTGTCTCTTTACTGGTATTAATCCAATCAATTTCACCAGACTCCCTATACTGGAGAAATATATCCACTTGTTCTTCCTCACCTAGATTCATAAGTTCCCCGTGGAATGTTACCGAAGTATATTCTATATCCGTTACACTTCTTGTTTCAACCGATATTTCCTCTGCAGTAGTTATTTCAACTTCAACTTCATCGTGATCGTCATCGCTTTCGACTCTAACGTCCCCAGTGTCGGCATCACTATCTTCAGTATTCCAAGCTAGAGTGATGTTTTCTGATTCACCAGTTTGAAGAGTTATTTCTTCACTATCTTGAACCTCATTACTCCAGTCTTTGTCGTATAATTCAATCTGTTGTGTATCTTCGACAT
>CAZRWG010000224.1:0-2943 GCA_964603805.1 uncultured Thermoplasmata archaeon | reverse complement strand
GTACAGCGACAAGTCCATTGAGTCAGATAACCTCTGGCAAAACATGGCGGGGGCTATAGATGAACTAGCCCGAACCATGGATGATTCTGAGGTAGAACCTCGGATGAGCATGGAAGCTCCCGGCTTCAGCCGGGAGTAGTTCACAATCTTAAAAAGATGTGTATCCCGAGTAAACCGAGGAAATCAGATAGATAAATTTTATTTAATTTTTTATTTCTGATGTCGATACTTTAGCTATAGTAGAATTCTTTATCCACCTTGCCTTCTTCCAAACCCTCCAGCATCAACGAAATGTTCAGATGATTTACTAACTGGAGTGAATTTACCTCCAGACATTATAAGAAGTAAGAATGCCGCTAAGGATAATATACTGGCTAAATAATATGGTCCAATAGCAAAGGTTCCAAGAAACATTCCTAATACCGAAGCGATCACGGCTACAGGCCAATATACAAGTTTTATAGCACATAAAGCACCGAACAACAAAATAACTCCAAAAATCAGAATTAAGTAAATTAGATCTCCAGCACCGATGATAGCCATCAAGAAAACTATTATCATCAAAATGCCAGCTATCATAGGTTTATTGATAGTTGAATCTCTTCTTTGAGAGTTCATTATTTCCCGATTGTATAATTTGTTATTACAATATATATTTTAGGATTTCTAGTGGTTCCGTACCTAATCACCTAAACTTTTTTATCACTAAATCTCGTTTTAAGAGAATATGAGCGCAAAAGAGCTTGTTAGTGGAGAAAGAAACGAGAGAGAAGTTAAAGTATTTACAATAAGTACATGTGGATGGTGTAAAAAGGTCAAAAATCTACTGAAATCATTGGATGTAGAGTACGAATACGTAGACATAGATCAGGTAGAGGGCGAAGAAAAGAAAAAGATCAGAGAAGAATTGAAAAAATACAACTCTAAGATGAGCTGTCCTACATTGGTCATCGATGAAGGGGAAGAGATCATCATTGGTTTTAAAAAGGATAAGATAAGGGAGGCTCTCTGTGATGACTGATAAAGAGGAGATGTTGGAATACGTCAAAAAAGATGCAGAAAATAATGATTATTACGTTTGTCCCGACGAAGGACTCCTCGATGATCTATTAGATGGGTTAGTAAAAAACGTGAACAGGTACGGCTATCCTTGCTGCCCGTGCAGAGAGGCCAGCGGTGTTAAGACCTACGATTCTGATATAATATGTCCCTGCGAGTATCGAGATGCTGATGTCGAAGAGTTCGGGATGTGTTATTGTGGCCTTTTCGTTTCAAAGGAAGTGTCAGAGGATCCATCTAAAATGGAACCTATCCCAGAAAGACGTCCCTCGGAAGTTATAGAGGCTGCGATGGAGGCAGAGGAAGAAGAGATCAGTGAAGAAAGAGATGTTTCAAAATCCGGATTGATGAGCGGTGAAGAAGATATTAAAGTATGGAGATGTACGGTTTGCGGTTACCTTGCTGCTAGAGAAGAGCCTCCCCCAATATGTCCGATATGCAAAGCAAAAGCCGAAAGATTTGAAGAGTTCGAAGATTTCGGTTGAGAATCTGACTCATCTAGTTTCGAACTGAAGCCCGCCTTTATCGGTCAGTGTGATCATCTTATTTCCCTTTAAATTGACAGTCACCATTTTCAACTGACGCACGTTTTCGCTGTATATGTCTATTATTTCTTCTCGATCGATTACAGCACGATTTGTCGGAAGCAAGTCGGAGTCGATTCGAACTAAACTCTTTTCAATGAAATCTCTAGCTTCTTCTTCTGTTATCTCTTGGCCTTCTTCAGAGGCTTTACCCTCTTCTTCTATCCCTTTTTTCATCAGTTTACCATTCTCTTTTTGAATGCAAAGTTTACCACTGAGAACCGGTTTATGGGAGTTTTCCTCCAGACTATCCAAAAATTCATCTATCATCTCATCTTTGTCCTCTTGGGACATTTCAGCCCCGGTATTTCGAAACTCAAAACTCTCTTCTCTTTCCCAGTACTTGAATCTCCAGCAGGTCCCGTCTAATTCTCTGTCGAGTATTTCTTCGATCTCATCTTTTTCCATGCTTTCGTGCCTCAAATTTTTTGAAGGTGATTTTTATTTACTTAGTAGTCGTGATAATTGGATAAGCATTATTAAACTGTATGCCTTTTTATCACTCAACTGAAAGAGATTAGTGTATAAGGTGGAAATGTGGTTCATGAGGATGAAAAATTAGATAGACAATTTTATAGTAGAGATTCCGAGATGTTGGCTAAAGATTTGTTAGGAAAGCTTCTATGTCGTGTATCTTCTGAAGGAAAAACAGTAGGAAAGATCGTGTAGACAGAAGCGTATCTTGGGGAAGAAGATCCTGCTTCTCATTCATATCAAGGTGGAAAGACTGAAAGAACGGAGGTGATGTACGGTCCACCAGGATATGCTTATGTGTATATGATTTATGGCATGTACTACTGTTTTAATACCGTTACAGGTAATAAAGGAGAACCTGAAGGTATTTTTGTTAGAGCACTAGAACCTGTAGAAGGCATTAAATTGATGGAAGATAGGAGAGGTGTAAAGGATAAGAGTGAGTTGACTAATGGACCTGGAAAACTGTGTATGGCTATGGATATAGGTAAAAAATTGAATGGAGAAGATTTGTGTGGAAATAAACTATTTGTCGTTGAGTCAGAAGAGTCAGAAAATTTTGATATCGGGAAAGCGCGTAGAGTAAACATCGATTATGCCGGTAAGGCGAAGAAATGGACGTTGAGATTCTTTATCGAGGGAAATTCATACGTCAGCAAACAGCCTGAATAAGAAGATTTAGTCTGCCATCACTCGGAAGGTATCTCCTTTTCCTCGATCATTCTTTTGAATTCTTCCTCGTCCATTATTTCGACGCCTTCTTCCTCCGCATCATCTAGTTTAGAACCTGGATTTCCTCCTTTGATCAGGTAATCCGTTACACCGC
>CAZRWG010000223.1:0-2956 GCA_964603805.1 uncultured Thermoplasmata archaeon | reverse complement strand
TGAGATGGGGAGGAAAAAAAAGAGAAGATGAATACATCTTGTTCTCTAAAAGCGGTTTTGAAAAGGAATTACATCAGATAGATGAACAAGTAAAACTGATCGATATCGAGGATTTTAAGAAGGCATACAACTGATGGCGCTAAATGGCATATCGGATTTTACTCTAGAGTAACTTACTCCCGACTAAGTGATCGTTTGACCGAGGATGAGTGGAAAAGAGATATGCGGGACATTATCCATAGAACATCTGATGAAAAGAAGGTGGTAGGAGAGATTAAAAGCTTGATAAGTGGCTTTTGATACTCCAACATCAAAACTCTCCCGTCAACTCTCAATATATCATCATCCTTTGCCGGGCAATTACAGAAAATACGTTGATCACAGTTAACGTATTAATTTACCATTTCACCCGACCATCCCTCCTTCGATCATCAAATAGATCGCAACTATCAACCCTATCAAAGCTGGTAGGTGTCCTGCAAAGAGGTAATAAAGTTTCTTCATAAAGAGCTGATTGTCTTCATTCAATGGGCCTTCAACCTTATTGAACAACCATACCATCAATATCGAGCAGGAAGTAGACAGACCCAGTATAACAGCACCGTAGAAGTACATATCAGCGGCATGCATCCCAAGATCGACTTCTAGGCCTGTTAAACCTGCGAGTGTCAAACCCTGGACAGATATCAATAAACCAAATATTGCAAGGGTTTCGAAAATGGTAAGAAAAATCATGTACTTTCCAAAATCATTTTTAGATCCCTTCTCACGCTCATTCAGTCCACTCATCGCCTCTCTAAAGATGAATGTCCTTCCTAGATTGGCGAAAAAACTGCTCAGACCTACCGCGATCAAAGCTCCCATAGCTACTCTAACTTGCGCATCAGATTGAACACCGAATATGTATACCAACATCGACACCAAGATCGTGTACATAAAAGCCGGTACGGCTAACATAGAATAGACCATTGCATATCTAGAGAGAACATCTCTCAGAGTTTCTTTTCCTTCTAATATGCTTTCCGTAGTTTCTGAAGGAAGTGAATCTAAGACATTTTTCCTTTCTTTAATCGCTTTACTGAAAGCAATTAAAAAACCGGCACCACCGAGCAATATCGATAACAGCATCCAGGGATAGATTTCGTTCATGTCTCGGTATTTTAAATTCCATATAAATATTTTGTTGACCTCTATTAAATCATTACCTTAAGATGTACTGATCATACACTCATAAACATATCGCCCCATATGAAATTCTTATCCCTCCTCTCTAGTGACCAGCTCTTTACCCTCTTTTATCCTTTCTTCTATCAATCCTTTGAATTTTGGGTGAGAGGCTATCACCTCGGTAACCACAAATTCCACTTTTTCATGTTCCCCTTTCAGTTCCTCTACGAGCTTCGGCAGATCATCTTGCACGTGTTTTCCCGGGAACAAAAAGATAGGAACGACCACAATTTTTGAGACTCCTCGAGAGATTAATTCTTCCGCCGTTTCTTTTAAACCAGATCCAGTAAATTCCAAAAAAGCGTGTCGTATCTCGGTAATATGATCCTCAACTTCTACATCCTCTACAAACTTTTCGAAGGCACGATTGGATTCTTCTCTTCTACTTCCGTGGGAGAAAAGTATTACACCGGTTTTTGCCATGATTAGAAATAAAACAGGATGTTATAAAGTTTTATTAATCGGAAAATTACAAATATCTAGACACCGTTCTTTTCCAACCCTGTGAATATTTATGGCTAAAGAAAAGAAGTATGAGAAGATTGAGGAGGATGAGGAAAGAAAAACGCTTACGACAAACTCTGGAGAACCGGTACCGGACAATCAGAACTCAAAGAGCGCCGGTCCCGAGGGTCCATTGCTGATGGAAGACTACCATTATCTAGAGAAGATGGCCCAGTTCAATAGAGAAGAGATACCGGAAAGGATAGTTCACGCTAAAGGAGGAGGAGCTTTCGGCACTTTTACCGTTACCAACGACGAGATAAGTAAATACACTATGGCAGATCTTTTCTCTGAAGAAGGTAAAGAGACTGACGTGTTCGTGCGATTTTCTACTGTAGCAGGTTCACGTGGTTCGCCAGATACTGTCCGAGATCCAAGAGGTTTCGCTGTCAAATTCTACACTGAAGAGGGGAATTGGGACCTCGTTGGGAACAATACTCCCGTTTTCTTCATAAGGGACCCATCGAAGTTCTCCGATTTTATCCATACCCAGAAGGAACTGCCTGGAAGCGGATTGAAAGATCCGACACCTCAATGGGATTTCTGGTCACTGTCTCCAGAATCCCTACATCAGATAACCATCCTTTTTAGCGATAGAGGTATCCCTGCGACCTATCGCCATATGAACGGGTATTCCAGCCATACTTTCTCGCTCTATAATGAGGAAGGAGAACGCTACTGGGTCAAGTTCCATTTCAAGACAGACCAAGGTATAAAAAATCTAGATCCTGAAGAAGCGAAGAGACTAGCTGGCGAGAACCCTCATTATCATCGTGAGGACCTATGGAAGGCTATAGAAGAGGGCAACTATCCCACATGGACTTTGAAAGCGCAGATAATGCCTGAAGAAGAAGCTGAAGATTACCACATCAATCCTTTCGATCTAACGAGAGTATGGCCCCACAACGATTATCCTTTGATCGAAGTAGGTACATTAGAGCTTAACGAGAATCCTGGTAATTTCTTCCAAGACGTAGAAGAAGCTGCGTTCTCTCCAGCTCACGTTGTCCCCGGAGTAGGACACAGCCCAGATAAGATGCTTCAAGGTCGTATCCCTTCCTACGATGATGCACACCGTTACCGTCTCGGCGCTAATTTTGAAAATATACCTGTGAATAAGCCGAAGAACGCAGAGAAGAACAACTATCACCAGAACGGCTTTATGCGGAGCGATGGAAATCTCGGCTCGGGACCAAATTACGAGCCGAACAGTTTCGGCGGTCCT
>CAZRWG010000222.1:0-2974 GCA_964603805.1 uncultured Thermoplasmata archaeon | reverse complement strand
CTTATGGCCCAATTTTCCGCCTTGACGATCACTGTTCACATCGTTCCTTACTCTACCGATATAGGGCTTCCTAGTTTTTATGCAGCCGCGACATTGACCGCTATCGGTCTGGCCAACATATTTGGAAGAGTTCTCGGAGGTTGGACCTCCGATAAATTAGGCGTGATCAAAGGTGTTGCGATATTCTTTATTTTCCAATCTTTAGCCATATTTACGCTTCCTCTGTTCAGCGGATTGTTAGCCATCTATTCTGTATCGGTGTTGTTCGGACTTTCCTATGGAGGGTGGGTGATGATCTATCCAGTGATCACAAGTCGTCTATTCGGAACTAAACATTCAGGCGCTATATTAGGCGCTTTAGGTACTGTGGCGGGTATCGGTGGAGCGGTGGGCCCTTACATAGCTGGATTTATCTATGATGTGACAGGAGTATATGATCTAGCCTTTCTGCTGAGTGGTTTCTTGATGCTAGCAGCTTTCATTCTTTCACTTTTGTTTATCTGGATTTATGATGAAAAGGATGATGAGTAGGAAAGATTTTTTATTTGATAAAATAAACAGAATTTAACCAGGTTTGAAAAAGGGTTCATAATCCTTTTCCAGAAATTATAAATATTTGAATTAAATCTATTTGACGAGGGCCATATATGCAAAAAAAACCCCATAACTCGGGCACTAATCGGAAGAGATTTTTGAAACTGTTTGTGTCGATTCTAACCGCTGTTCTACTGATATCTTTTAGCTCAGCAGTGGCGGTAGGAGAAACAAGATGGACTCAAAACGTGGAAACTACGTCCATCATAATCGGCTTTGAAAATGAAATAAATGAAGAACTCCCCGAACGATATGGAGGGGAAACGACGAATGAATTGAAGCAACTAGGTGCATTAGTTGTGGATCTACCTAGTCACAATGCCGTGGAAGCATTGAATACTTGGGAAAGTAAACCGAACGTGGATTATGTGGAAGTTGATGGAACAATGTCCGCTCACGGACAGACGACCCCATGGGGCATAGATAGAATAGATGCTCCTGAAGCTCAGGACGTTAGTGGAGGAGACGGAATAGATGTTGCTATCCTCGATACGGGCATTGATCCTAATCACGAAACTCTTGATGTAGAAGGTGGATATGCTGTCGAAACGGCACGTGGACCTTACGATGAAGATTGGGCCGACGATGAAGGTCACGGGACTCACTGCGCGGGTACAGCCGCTGCCTTAGATAATGATATAGGTGTTCTTGGTACCGCTCCTGAAGTAGATCTATGGGCTGTCAAGGTTCTCGATAATTCAGGCAGTGGATCCTGGTCTGGCGTAGCAGAAGGTATAGAATGGGCTGCTGATAATGATATGGAAGTCATATCCATGAGTCTCGGTGGTGGTCACTCGGATACAGTACAAGATGCAGTAGAATACGCCTACAGCGAAGGAAGCCTTATGGTTGCTTCCGCTGGAAACGACTATGGTGATCCAGTCAACTATCCCGCAGCTTACGAAGAAGTGATCGCTGTTAGTGCTACTGATGAAGATGATGAGATAGCAGATTTCTCCTCAACTGGCCCAAATGTCGAATTGGCCGCACCTGGTGTGGACGTCCTCTCTACATATCCTGGAGATGATTACACGACCATGAGTGGTACTTCGATGTCAGCACCTCACGTTTCTGGGGTAGCTGCGATGGTATACGACGTGTTAGGACTCGATGCCTCGGACAACGATCCATCTGATGTTGATGAAGTTAGGGAACAATTACAGGTGACTGCGGAAGATATAGGACTTGACGAAGAAAAGCAAGGTCATGGATTAGTTGATGCAGCTGAAGCCGTTGGAGCAGAACCAGTAGATGAACATGATATCTCCATAACTTATTTTGAAGGTGACACTGTGATACAGGGCGAAACTGCAGAGATCGACATAACCGTGGAAAACACTGGCGACTTTGATTATACTGGTGAAGATGGTGTAGAAATACAGGTGGTGAACGATGATACTGGAGAGACATTACTAGATGAGATGGTAGAACTTGAGAGCGGTGAGAGCTACACAGATGTAGCGACTTGGGATACTACTGAAGATACGGAAGCTGGCGATTATACGATATCAGGAGATACTGAAGCTATCATGGACGGAGAGGTCGTAGCTACGGACAGTGACACGACTATAGTAACTGTTGAAGAAGAAGACGACGATGAGGAAGATGATGACGATGAAGAAACAACGGCTCCTGAGATAGTTACCTTCGACGTTGATGATAACAGCAATCCACAGTGGGCTAGAGTCGAGGTCGATTGGGAAGTTTTCGATGATGACGGAAATTTAGATACAGTTGAATTGGAGATGATCGACTCGGATGGCAACGTTGTCGATTCAGAAACTAACTCTGTCAGTGGCGAATCAGCTAGTGGTACAGATGAGCTCAGAGACCGCCAAGGAAGTGGTGAATACGATATCGTTCTCACGGTAACTGATACTGATGGGAACACTACGACGGAAACAAAGACTATTGAACTCTAATAGCTGAGAAAAGAAACGTCAGTTAATTTAAAAAACCTTTATCTCCATTCTTTATTCTATATAAGTGTGAAGAAATGAGTATTCATATCAAACTCGAAACGGATAAAAGTGAATATAATGTTGGAGAAAAGATCGAAGCGACGTTGAGTTTAGTTAACCAGGGGAGTGTGGAGGAAGAGATATTTTTCAACAACGGCCAGCGCTATGATTTCATTCTCAAGAAAGGAGCCAAAGAAGTTTGGCTATGGTCAGAAGGTAAGGTATTTACTATGGCCACTGCGACAGTTAGTTTAGCTCCTGAGGAAGAACGGTCTTACACAGAAAAGTTGGAACTCGAACATCTAGGGCCTGGAGAATATGAACTGATCGGGATCATTACAGGAGACCCGGAATTTAGAGACTCTTGCTCAATCAACTTCTTGGGTCGATGATTTACTCGATCTTACCCACCGGCGCCA
>CAZRWG010000221.1:0-2981 GCA_964603805.1 uncultured Thermoplasmata archaeon | reverse complement strand
TGGATTGATGAAGATAGTAAAAACAGCCCTTTCTGAATCGGGTAAAGAGATACCCCTAGAAGACGTAACGATCTCCGTGAAAGGAAAAAAGAAGAGGAGATGAAATATAATGGAAATAATAGATTTAAACGAGAGCGAACCAAAAGAAGAAAATTTCAAACCGGAAAGATTGATCCAACAGGAAGAAGTACAGGTAGTTCTTCTTCCTTTCGCTCCCGGTCAAGGACTAAAAGAACATACTACTCCGGTAGATGTGTTCTTCCACGTGATAGAAGGGACCGCGGAAATACAAGTAGGTGAAGAAACGAAAGAAGTTAAAGAAGGAAATATAGTCTTGAGTCCAAAGGATATACCGCACAACGTAATGAACGCCTCGGAAGAAGAAAATGCTAAGATATTAGTGGTCAAAACGCCGAATCCAAACAAGTAATTTCATCTTTCATTGACCCACTCGACTAGAGGTTTCAGTCTCTCATATAGTTCCTTCCCATCTTCTGTTAAGGTGTAAGTCACTTTAGGAGGGACTGAATTCTCCACATCTCTATCGATAAGGTCCTCTCCGGTGAGTTCTTTTAATCTATCCGAGAGTGACTTTGGACTTATACCATTCAAACTTCTCTGGAGTTCGTTGAATCTATAACCATCTTCATTCTCACCGAGGTGACTTATTATACATATGGCCCATTTTTTAGAGACTGTATCGATTATACCTTCCGCGGGACAGAGGCAAGTGTTCTCGCAGCATTCTTTTTGATCGTCATTCATCGATCATACCTTAGTCCAACTATAAGATCTGAAGTACTTATACTTTATTATATATATCATATATATTAAAATAGTCTCCGAAAGAACGTACTTAACCGCAAGATGGCCCAAAACCTTGTTAATAGACCGAAGATTTAATTATAATCCTTTTTTAAGCCTATACGCTATCATGAAAAGCGATGTCAAAGTCGTAAGAGACCCTGATCATGTAAAAGTCGCCATAGAAGATACAAGGAGTGACATCCTTTCCCTTCTCAGAGTCAACGATATGACTATATCACAGATAGCTGAAAATCTAGACAAAGACCATTCCACCATTTACAGGCACATAAAGAAACTCGAGGATGCTGGCTATATAAAAGAGATCGCCCAGATGAAAGAGAACCATATACCAAAGAAAGTATATACTAGAACAGCGGACGCGTTTCTTCTTTCCCCCACTTCTATAGATGGTGGGGAACCGTCTGATTTGACATTGGATTGGGAGAGAGAAAACGCTAGAAAGATATTAGAACTCTTGGAGATAATGGGTTATTCTGTAGACGAAGGAGAAGATGAGGAGATGATCGATATCCTCTCCAATATCTTCGCTGAATTGAAAGAAAAGGTTTCAGACCCTATCGAAGAGGCTGAAGACGAAATAGGTGAAATAAGCTTTCCTCTATTGATGAGATTTGAACTTCTTATGTTCTTGCTCGAAAAGAGGAAAAGTGAAGATGTAGAGGAGAAATTTGAGAAATTGTTGGAAAAATTAGATATCGAATGAATAATTCTCCGAATTAAAATAAAATTCTTTTTTAGAGACCTAAGAAAAAATAGATAAAGAAAAGATTTTAAAAACAGTTTTTTTATCCAATTTTAATTCATTCAACGAACTTTATGTTCAAGTCGTGAGTAGAGCAGGAGATACACGGATCGTAGGCTCTAACCAACATGGACAGTTGTGTTTTGACTTCTTCTTCCGGTTGATCTATTATCTTTGGAGCTAATTTCTCCATGTCTAGCTGTATATTACCATGATTCTGGTTCGTAGGTATTACACAGTTCGCCTCAGTACATTTACCGTTTTCGTCATAAGTGTAATCGTGGAACAATATACCTCTTGGCACTTCTACCGCTCCTACACCTCTTCCTGCTTTAGGTTCAATATCAGGTGAGTTATACTCTTCCTGTTTTTCAAGACCACTTTCGAGCAGGTCCTCTATTATACTTATTGAATCTTCGACGCTGTGGACGACTTCCACTACCTGTGCGATATTGTTCATGAACGGATTGCATACTAAAGGATCGAAATCAAATTTTTCAGCCACTCCTTTAGCCATCGGACTCAACTGATCATAATTGTTGTTTAACCTTGCTAGTGCTCCAACCATGTATGATTCACGGTTGTTTTTTGTGTATTTTGCGGTCGATTGTGGTACAGTGTATTCATTGGTTATGTCTAGATAATCTTCTGAAGGTGTTTTTCCAGTGTCAGAAGAGCATATATCTCCGCCATAAAGAGCAAATTCATCGTCATGAGTTAGAGATATGTATTCTGTTTCTCTTTGGAAGTTCGGTATCTTTGATTCAAGTTTTTTCAAAAGATTGGCGACAGCAGTTAGATCGTTGAAAGAGCCTTCGAGTTTGTTCTTCAGTTCCATCAATTCGTTTTCCGTAGGTATTTTGGAAAATCCTCCAGGTATCAATCTCTGCGGATGGGTTGTCCTTCCTGTGATCATATCTGACATCCTATTAGCCAACCTGTGAAGTCTTATCACCGTTTTTACCTCTTTTTCGTGGCTTTCTGTCAGTGGAACTACAGATTTAGAGTCCATCAGATCAGGAAGGGCGAGATAACCTACGTGCAAAACGTGACTCTGCATATTTTCAGCGTGTAGAGCGAGTTTTCTCAGCTTTTCGTCCTGTTCCGAAACCTCGATATCCATCGCATCTTCAGTCGCTTTTAGAGATGTGAGAGTATGACCTATAGAACAGATACCACATATCCTTGAAGTAATGTGATGAAGTTCTGTCCAATCCCTATCGACAACAAGTGATTCAAAGAATCTTGGAGCTTCAACGACTTGCCATTCGCATTTCTCTATCTCTCCGTTTTTTGCATTCACTTCAATATTACCATGACCTTCAACTCTCGTTAAATATTCAACATCAATATCTACATCATCACTCATCTTCTCTTACCTCCTTTTGCCAGGTGAAATAAAGATCGAATT
>CAZRWG010000220.1:0-2987 GCA_964603805.1 uncultured Thermoplasmata archaeon | reverse complement strand
AACTTTTAAATGAACCCGATGAATTTAGAGAGTTAGTAGACGATGAGATCATATCGGACTTCATATTGTTTAAAGAAAATAGGGATGAAGATGGATTTATAGATGATCAAAGCAACAAGAAAGAAAGGTTGAAAGGAGAGGACTACGAACGATGGGTATCTACTCTTTTGAAGCGTATCGAAGGATGGGAATAAGATGGAAGGAAAGGAAATTGGTTGGAAAAATTTGAGGATCAATAGACAAAGACCTATATCTTATCTAACCTTTTTAGTTGTTGCCGGCATAATTTTAGGTATTCTTTTCAATAGTTGGGTCTACTTTACTGTGAGTATCTTCTCTCTATCCCTCTTTGTCATGGCTGTTAGGTCTTTACCGCCGAAGCAATTTGATATAGAGATAGAACGAGAGTCAACTGAGGAGGGGAGAAACGTTTATGTTGATGACGACCTCGAGGTAACTATAAATATAGAAAATAAGGGAGGGAAAGTCCGTTTTTTAGAAGTACAAGATGTCCTTCCATCTCTCGTTGAAGTCGTTGAAGGCTCAAATCATCAGATTTTCGAGTTAGATGAGGGTGAAGAGCGCGAACTGAGCTATAAGATCTCATGCCCTATCACCGGAAAATTTGACCTTGGCCAGATAAGATTGAGATATAGAGATGCGTTAAGTCTATTTTCAAAAGAATTTGAAATAAATGAAGAGATGGAGATACGAGTCCTGCCTAGGAGTGAAGACATGGAGAAAGTTGATATCGATCCTAGTTATACAAAACATTGGCTAGGCGAAATAAAATCTAAAAGTGTCGGTGTCGGCAGCGAATTTTTTGCTATAAGGGAATATCAGCCCGGTGACGAATTACGTGATATAAATTGGAAAGCTACCGCTAAGTATTTTGACCCTCACACCAACGAATACGAAGGTGAAAAATCTGGTGACGTAATCTTAATAGTGGATGGTTATGAAGAGGGGATAGTTGGAACAATGGATAACAATACTATGAGAGCTTCTATCGGTGTCGCTGCGAGTCTAGCTGAAGTCCTCCTCTCGGCTAGACATAGAGTTGGTCTCATAATATCTGGGGAATACATGAACTGGGTCTATCCGGGAACTGGTCGCAACCATTATCACAAGATAATGTCGAATCTTACAAAATTTCAAAGAGGAGGTACTTGGGGATTAGAAGGTGTAAAATGGCTTTTAGAAGAATTCTTTCCTAGAAAGAGCATGATAGTATTGATCTCACCTCTTACCGTCCCTGAATACAGCAGTACTTTGATAGAGTTATGTATGAAGGAATATGACGTTATTCTTATATCTCCAGATCCATTGAAGATCGAAAAAGAAGTTTTGGATAAAGATGAGTATGAAGAAGCAGCTGAAAGGCTTTACAGGACAGAGAGAAAACAATTGTTGGATAAACTCTGGTCCCATGGATCTACCGTTATAGATTGGGACCCTACCGAACCGCTTGAGCCTACATTAGAGGAGGTGTTAAGATACAGACACAGACGCAGATGAAGACGGAAAGGTGGCTTATTTCCATCTTGATCCTATTGGTTGCAGCAGCTATGACTCTTTTTTCACCGCACACCATTTACAGGACTTTTCCTCTTATTTTTGGAATCATTTCCTTGACTAGCTATGTTATGAAAAAGATCTTCGTTTTTGATATTGGTATATTCCTAACTATCATCTCTTATCTATTTGCCAGTTCCGAAGTACCCCCGACCGTTTACAACTTGCTCGTGATAATGTTATTCTTTTTCGTATTGATAGGCATCTGGTTTTATGGTAGGAATACATTACTAATTAGCGGTATCGAAAGTAGAGTTAGCGGCGATTCCGATATTGGTTTGTCTGAATTTAGAAGAGCTTCTTTGACCGAAATCTTAAATACACTTTTGATGGGAGTTCTTTTATCCATCTTGGCTTCTTTTATAGTTCTGTCAAGTTCCATAGGAATGGATATAGGACCGAGACTTGAAACTTTTTTGATGGTCGGTCTATCTGCAGCTGTATTTTTCATCACGTTTTTTATAATACGGCTGCTTTCTTCGCAAAATATCAGAACAAGAGAGGAGTCTTAAAAATTAACTATTCCGTTTAATCAGATCTACGATTCCTTTTCCCGAGATCGAGATTACTTCTGTATCTGCTATTATATCGCCGCTCCTTGTGGAATAGAACCAGAGAAGGATAACTTCTAAAAGACCGACTATGAAATTCAATATCGGCACTCTCAGAAGATACTTAGTCGAGTTCCTTAAAACGGAATTTTTGAATGATGTTTCGGATCTATGTCTATCTACAACTTTCATCCCAAATATCTTTTTACCAATAGTTTGTCCTCCTATCTGTCCAGTTTCTAGTATTATAAAATAAGATAGGAACAGCGCACTGTATGATAAGTGGATCACCACATCCTGTAGAGATGTTATGAAGATGAAGTGTTCTAGGACTATACCTCCACCCCGAAAAGGAGCTATTCCCTGGCCTAAATAAAAGCCTATGTTCTCCATCCAACTCTCAGATATAAATCCTCCATTCCTCAGTAGAATAACTATGCTCCGAAAGATAAAGTGGATTATTATCGCATCGATGACGTAGGCTATGCCTCTAAAGAAAGGATTAGCCCGGACACCTGAACTTTTTTTCTTCAAATCGAGCGATCTGTATTTCCCCGTTCTACCCATATGTAAAATTTAAATATTTTTGGTACTAAAATATTTTTTCCTAGAAACTTACGGTCTAGTCTTTCCTGGGATCAAATATCGAAAGTTCATATTATTTATTAGATGCGTAGTTATTAAATCGCTATCATGATGGAGCGGCTAAAGATGGAGGCATAGGATATGCGATTATTCTGTTCGTTTCGAGGAACGCTTTTTCTTCGATGATGATGAATTCTATGGACCTAGTGATAGGGATAGGGGACAAGTAAGCATAATTAATTATAATCTGCTCGTGTTCGCTCATTGTTTCTGCTA
>CAZRWG010000219.1:0-2993 GCA_964603805.1 uncultured Thermoplasmata archaeon | reverse complement strand
AAGAGCAACTACAGGCGTTGAAAGAGTACGGCTTAGTGAAAGAAGAAGAGCGTGGATGGAGGTGGAAGGGATGAAAGAAAATCCTCCTATATTGGAGGAGTTCATCAAAGACTGCAAGATGAGAGACATGAGTTCCCATACTATCAGGATGTACCGCAGCAACGTAAGGAGATTCTTGAAGGAAGTGGATGACTACGAAGAGGCAGATGAGGATACTTTAAGAGAATTTCTGCATTATTTGAAGGAAGAACGTGAGGTTGCATACAAGACCATGGTCAACTATTTCAGTGCTGTCAGTAGTTTCTATGAATATTTGATGTATGAGGACATTGCGAATAACAATCCCGTTTTACCTGTCAGGAAAAGGTATTTGAGGAGATACAAAAAAGAAAACCAAAATAACGGCAACAATAAACAAGTTCCTGAACCGAAGGAGATGAGTGGATTCATCAATTTCATCCCTAAAGTGAGGGATAAGGCTATTGTGCTCACTTTTCTCAGAACGGGCATAAGGCGGAATGAATTGATTGACATCGATGTTCAAGACATCAATTGGGAAGAGTATTCTATAGATCTCAAGGACAAGCCTAAACGTTCTAACACTACTGTTTATTTTGACCATGAGACTGCTAGGATTTTACAAAGATGGTTAGATGTACGTGATGAAAAAGACCTTGAGACCAATGCGTTGTTTGTAGGGGAACAGGGCGAGAGGTTGAAGAGACACGGTGTATATCAATCCGTTGTCCATTGGGCTGAAAAATACGGACTACATGATCCCTCTTCGGACGACCCTAAGGATAAATTAACACCACATACCCTAAGACACGTCTTTACTACTTGGCTCATCAGGAACGGCATGAAAAGAGAATACATCAAAGAACTGCGAGGGGACACAAGAGGCGAAGCGATGGACATATACCATCATATTGACCATGATGAATTGAGAAAGGAGTACGAGGCTTGTATGCCTGAACTAGGAATAGTTTGATTGAGTCTTTTTTTCTGGTTCTATACCAAATATTCGGGACTTTTCTTTAATTTTTTTAAGCTCTCTCTGGTGATTTCAGCTATATCTTCTTGTTCTACTTTTTCCATTATTAAATCATTAAAGTATTTTCTATTTTCTTTATGGTGGATGTGATTGATGATTAGTTCATACCATATTCCTTTGTCATACCTCAAATCAAAAAACTCAATTCGTCTGACATACCATTCAAATATATGATTTAAGAAAAACTTAGGCGCAGGAGAATCTTTAAAGTGTTTATCGAAAATATTGGTTGTTATTTCTTTCATGAGTTCTTTAAAAGGATTAATTTTAGAGCATTTTCCATTAAAATCTATCACACCAAGGATGGTAGTTAACTCTTTTAAATCATCATAATCAAATACTGTATCATCATAATTATCATCATCTAATATTGTTTTCCAGATATTTAGGTAGGTAGTAATTTTTGGATGAAAATCCTGTGATTTATATTCTTTTATCTTTTCATCGGCAGTAACAATATCACTTTTTAGATACTCCATTATTTTATCATTTTTAAAAACCTCTCTGCATGTTTCATAATCTTCTGCTAATTGTTGAATCATTTCTTTAAAAGAAAATAACGTTTCTATATCTTCTATTTTTTTCTCAGCCTTTTTAATCTCTTCAAATTTTTGCTCTATTTTCTCTTCAATATATTTAGATTCATAGGTATACTCACTTATATTAGGAGAATAACTCTTATCTTCCAATTTTTTTTGAGCCTCTTTACTTTTATCTTTCAAGAAATAATACGTACCCTGGACATTTTCTTCAGGTTCGAATTTTTTAATTATACTCTCTTTTCTGTTGTATACTTTTAGTTCCTCTTCAGCTATTTCTATCCAGTATTTTTTTTTGTCATCCTCTAAAACAAACCATCCTCCAGCCTCTTGAGAAACTTCTGCGTAAGCCTTAATTTCATCATCATCGTCATCAAATTTTTCTTCTAATGCTTTTTTCAAAGCAGGATCAATAGTACCTTCGTTGAGGTATTCTTCATATGTTTTACTTAAGCTAAACAAATGCCTCTTTCTCAGTTTATTATATAACCACTTTAGTATTGTTTGTTCACTAAAGGATAGACGAGAGTTAAAGTCCTTAGGTCGGAGAACTATTTCTTTTCTGAGTTCCTCAATTATGTCTTCTCTAGCACTGCTAATATTATCCACCTTTAGTAAATCTTTAGTACTTTTATAGCAAATCCATATATATTAATGATGTACATGGTATACCGAGGACTACAAAATGTATAGGAAACAGCTCAATATAAAAATTTCGCCAGATGTCCTTCAAACGCTAGAGGAATTCTGCGAGAAGAGAGGCGAGAATAAGTCTACACTAATTCGACGACTTATCTATCAGAAACTCGCAGAACACTCCTATCTAGAGGATAGAAAAAAAGCTCTAGGGGTGACAAAAGGTGAAAAAGAGTAGTCACAATAATTCAAGTTTAGTAGAACTGAAGCCTTGGACAGAAATTATTGGTGAAGTAGTGAAAATAAAAGAAGGAAAGACTGTCAAAGTTTCTATTGATATTGGTGGTAATACATCCAATCTAGAGTTTCCGAGGGATTCAAGAGAAGGAAAATCCCTTCTAGAAGGACTGAAAGACGTGGATGAACACGATAAAATTGGGATTCTTAGAACAGATATCGTAGACACTCCTGTTAAAATTAGATTCGTAAAGAATAGCCAGGAAGCTAAAGGTGATAGAGATGAGTGAAAAGGAGATTCAAGAAGATAGAAAAGTGACAATATTGAACTGGGCTCCTCGTGAGGGAAAAACTCATACAGCTCTTGAATGGATTTTTGAAAAAAATAAAAGTTTTGTCTCCCTGGTTCCAAATCATGATCTCGCTGAACATCAAACTAAAGAAGTCATGCAGAAATTTGACGGGAATTTAGCGGTAGGTCATCTTGTAGGGAAGAATAAATCCTGCATAGCTAAAGATAAAAGGAG
>CAZRWG010000218.1:0-3033 GCA_964603805.1 uncultured Thermoplasmata archaeon | reverse complement strand
CTTATGTTATTTCAGAGTCCGATGGTTGATCGCGATCTGATCGGCGATTGGGTAAAATATCTCCCGGGTTATAATCCTATGAGGGTTGTATTGAGAGCATCACTAGGACTCGATCAGGAGATGAGAATTGTCCTTTATTCACTTTTATTTTTAGCTCTTTTATTTGCAACTACTCTTGTTACATTCAATATTAAAATAAAACTAAAGTGAGATCGAATTGAAATCTAAATAATATTTAGTCTCCGGTCATCAAAATTGGTATTTCAGCCTCAGCTATAATCTCCCTCTCTAGTTTGCTCAATGATAGTTTTGGGAAGATGTGGTGGAGCTTGTAAAGTATTCCTTTTCTTCCTCGGCTCCCTATCATGAAATCGAAATCCCTCATCCTATCAATTATCTCTTGATCTGAGGCTCCTTTTTTGATCTCAAGGGTATAATCTACGTCTAATTGTTCCGCTCTTTTTTTGATCCTTCTTGCTGAAGGACCTGGATCATCATCAGCGAAATGAAAAGAAGTCAGACTAGCATCGAAGTGCTGTGCTAAATCAAGACCTATCATCGTTGCCTCTTCAGAATATGAACTAAAAGTAGTGGGATTAAAGATACTATCAGGAATACGTGCTGGACAACACCTAGGGAATATCAAAGAGGGGTGGGTTGTTACTTTCAGATAATTTAGAGTAGTTTCACCTATATGGACTCTTTGAGCCCCCATTTTAGAATGTGAAGCCATTACCAGCAGATCAGCATTTACTTCATCTGCGTATTTTTTAATTTCTTTGGAAGGCACACCTTCTGGTTTTCTCATCTCAACCGGCGAGATACCCTTTTCATTCAAATTTTGTTTTCCATCTTCCAAAGCCTCTGTTGCTACCTTTCTTTTCTCTTCTCGCATTGTTATATTGTGGGGTATGCTCCTGTCGGTGGTGTTGACCACGCTTATCAGGTAATATTCAGAATCTGGGAAGAGGTTTATTGTATATCCCATGGCAGCCTCCATTATTGGCGAATCATCTGTTGCGATCACTATCTTATCGAACATCTCATTCAGATAATATATGCGTTTGTATTTATATATTTTGGTCTTGAAGATTCTTGTCTCTATAAACATATGGCTTTTTCTTTTGAATTTCAAGATTTGTTTAACACTCTACCTTATGACTAGTGTCTTAAAAGCATAATATTAATATACAACTATGTTAAAAAGCAAGTATGCTCGAACTCGAATTTCCATTTCTGTTTATCTCACTTTTCATTCCTATCTTGGGCGCATTTCTTTTTCCTTGGTTAGAAAAAAAGATAAAAGACAGAACGATATCTTTCATAAGCTTTCTTTTTCTAGCAATTCCAGGCTTCTCAGCACTGATAATTTCTCTAACCTTCGGCTTAAAACCTGGAATCGTAGAACCTCCATTATTCTCTCATGATGCGATAGGTTCCTTTGCGATGTATCTAGATGATTTGAATTCCCTATTTTTACTCGGTGTAGGGGTTGTCACTCCCGTAGTGGCGTTGTATTCATACGATATTATGGAAAATAGATTGACCATCATGCGAGAGGAAGGTGAAGAACCTCCTTCGCTTGGAATTTTCTACCTCTTTTTTACTTTATTTGCGGCGGGTATGTTCGGTTTCATCCTCACCATCAATCTCTTTATGCAGTATATATTTCTAAATTTAGCTTTGATTTCATCCTTCGTTTTGATTCTATTTTATGGACATGGTGAAAGGACCCGCGTGGCGCATATCTATTTAATATGGTCACTAGTGGGAGGTGCTGCCTTTTTCTTGGGAGTCATTGGATTGGGCGCAGAGGCCGGCACATACAATATTTTGGATTTTTCCACACTAGAACTCAACCTTGGACTAGGAGAGGGTCTCCCTCTCTTAGTGCCGTTCCTGATATTTTTTGGCATGTCTATAAAGATGGCCCTGTTCGGAGTTCATATCTGGTTGCCAAAAGCTCATTCTCAAGCTCCTGCACCTGTCTCAGCTCTCCTGTCGGGCAACTTGATAGGACTCTCCGGTTACGTGATGATCAGAGTAGTTATCGAAATGTTCCCAGCTCAGTTCAGGGTGATGGCACCTTTTTTTGTAGCTCTCGCCTTCTTCACCATGCTTTACGGCGGCCTTAACGCGATAGCCCAAGATGACTTGAAGACTTTGTTGGCTTATTCTAGTATCTCGCAAATGGGCTGGATAACCTTTGGCATTGCTATCATGACACAAAAAACTATGATGGGCGGAGCGGTTCTTTTTGTTACCCAATCTTTATCCTCTTCTCTCCTCTTCATGGGTGCTGGAGTTATAATGTTCAAATATGATGGATTAAGAGACATATCGAACATGGGTGAATTGATGACTCTCAATCCCGTATTATCTAGTCTCATTGTGGTTGGTTTTTCCACTTTGATAGGCGCTCCACTCACTGTTGGGTTCTGGGGAAAGACTCTGATATTCAGTGGAGCAACTACAGTCGCTGCTGGTCATGGTCCGATCGTATTTATATTGGTTGCACTCGCGATAATTTTCGCTGCTGGGATAACCGCAAGTTATTCCTTGATAACCATGAAAAGGATGTTATTCGGAATGTTCAAAGGAGATATGGAACCTCCAAATATCGGTTGGACACTTTCTACGGTAAGTATGGCAGTGGTGGGACTCGCAGGGGTAATACTTTTCTTCAGTCCTGAAAGTATAATGGATCCAGAGGAGATCCCCCGACTGTCTGTATTGACAGTCGAAGGTATGATGTTTTTGACAGCTTACTTAGGCGCTTATACCATCTTTTCAGGTGGTATACGGTATTACCTGGTTCTTTGGTCTCATAAAATCGAAGAGGAGATAATAGACGTATTCTTTCATGAAAAGATGATCAGTTGGATAAAGAAAGTGAATAGAGGTCTCGCAGATTTTCATCCGTCTGATGTTACCACGTATGTACTTTGGTTGACAATCGGAATCATTGGAGTTTTTGTAGTCCTATTTTTGCTTTAATATTTCATGGGAACTTCTACAAAATCATGAAAATAA
>CAZRWG010000217.1:0-3044 GCA_964603805.1 uncultured Thermoplasmata archaeon | reverse complement strand
GCTTCTTTCATCTCTAAATCCCCTTCTACGACTTTTTTAGCTAATTTTTTCGATATCGTTATATCTCCGCTTTTGATTCGACTCCTACGCTGCATTTCTCTCATTTCTCCTTCCGTAGCTTCTACTTCATAAGCTCCTTCTGCCAAGTCACCTGCACTTAGTGCAATCTTCTTAGCAGCTTCTATATCTGGCGATTCGGTCAACTTAGTGGTGTCTTCTTCATTGACTATTTCAATTCTTATCGCCAATCCTTTCAAAGAGTTTATTGTTCGATTCCTATTGGTTTTATCTCCATGGCCTATCCTGACAGTCATCCTTTGGAAACTGTAATCTTCGATAAAACCCTCTACTATCTCTTTAACGTCTTCAGGAGAATCAGCGTGCATCGTTTCTAAGATTTTACCATCCCCAACCAAAGCTATACCAGGTTCTCTTCCGGGATCTACTCCAACAAGCATCTTCTGGTAGGTTTGTTTGCCTTTTAGTATGGAAAGTGCTCTCCTTACACCTTTTCTGATATCTTCTTCTATTCCGACTACGTTTGGAAAGTCTATACCTTCGGCTTCTTTTGAGGTAGTTATCACTAAATCAACGTTTGGAGGGACTGGATCAGTAGGCGAGAGACTTACGAAGGCGATATCTCGCTGTTTTAGTTCCTTGACAATCTCATAATAAAATTCGAAATTATCCGTTGCTACGGCTAATATCTTCACATGAACAAGAACGAATTTCACAGATATAAGTATTTTTGAAAAGGATTGACAAGTGAAACCTACTGTGTATGAGGGATTACATTTTGAATAAAAATTAAAACAACTTTTTTAGGAGAATTTCCTTGCTTATATTGGGTTAAAACATTTCCGGATTTTCTAAAATTCAGGTCTCCAATAAATCTCTGATACTCTTTTATTTGGATAATATTTTTATAGGATTACTAAACTTGGCCACTATGGACAATTTGAATATTATAGTTCCTATAAAGGAAGTACCAGACATTGAAAAAGTGAACTTTGATAGAGAAGAGGGCCGTATCGATAGAAGTTCAGCTTCGACAGAACCTAACCCTTTTGATTTAAATGCTCTGGAAGAAGCGGTTAAAATGAAAGAGGAAATAGGTGGAACTGTAACTGTAATAAGTATGGGCCCTCCTCAAGCTGAAGATACCTTAAAGGATGCTATAGCAAGAGGAGCAGATAATGCGATCCTTCTTACAGATAAAGGATTTGCAGGGTCGGATACTTGGGCCACCTCTTATACTTTAGCAAGTGCAATTAAAAAAATAGGCAATTATGACTTCATTATCTGCGGTGAAAAGACCGTGGATGGGGATACTGGTCAGGTTGGACCAGAGATAGCGGAGATTCTCGATATTCCTCATGTTGCTTATGTTAATGAGACGATAGAAAGAGATGAACAAGGAATAGTGGTTGAAACTGAAGTATGGAGTAGAACTTACAAAAAAGAATTAAAATTTCCTGGATTGATGACAGTGACAAAGGACGTGAATGAGCCTAGATTACCTTCTGTCAATGATAAACTCCAAGCTAAAAATGCAGAAATAGAGACATGGGGACTCGATGATTTATTAGATATCGGTGATGAAAAGCATTTTGGTATTAAGGGTTCCCCAACAGGAGTGGTTAATATAGAGGTTCCAAAAGAGAAAGGACGTGAGAGTAAAATATTCGAAGGACCTAATGCAGTGAAAAAATTGATTGAAGAGATAAAATCAGATATCGGAGGGATTTAAAAATGGCATACGATGAAGAAGAGGCGGAAGGAGTTTGGATATATTGTGAACAGGAAAAGGGAGAGTTACATCCTGTTTCCTATGAATTATTAAATAAAGGTAGGGAACTAGCTGATGATTTAGACACAGAACTCACTGCTTTACTCTTGACTCCTGACGGTGATGATGCACAAGAGTTAATCTATAGAGGGGCAGACCATGTTTATCTTTTAGAACACGATAGCTTCAATTATCCCAATGAAAATCCATTTAGAGAAAATATTGTAAAACTAATTGAGGAAGATAAACCAGAGATTTTTCTCATGGGCGCTACACATTTCGGTAGATCATTAGCTCCTAGAGTAGCAGCGGCTTTGGAAACAGGATTAACCGCGGATTGTACTGGTCTAAAGATAGATGGAGATGAGTTTGTTCAAATAAGACCTGCCTTTACAGGAAATATATTGGCACATATCTCAACTGACAGATGCCCCAAGATGTCTACTGTTAGATACAAGGAATTCGAAGAATTTGAAAGAGATACCAGTAGAGATGGTGAAATAGTCAAAAAAGAACCGGTTGCTTATTCGGGAGAAAATGTGTCAATTCTAGAGGAAATGATCGAAGAAGAAGTGAATATACAAGAAGCTGAAATAGTAGTTTCAGCTGGAAGAGGACTTAGAGATCCACAGGATTTTGAAATGATCGAAAAACTTTGCTCAGAAGTAGGGGGAAAAGTTGGCTCTAGTAGACCTTTAGTTGACGAAGGATGGATATCGAGAAATCACCAAGTCGGTTATAGTGGAAATAGGGTAAAACCTAATTTGTATATCGCCTGCGGAATATCAGGTGCACCACAGCACTTAGCAGGTATGAAAGATTCAGAGATTATTGTTGCAATAAATACTGATCCTTCCGCCCCAATATTCGATCATGCAGATTATGGGATTGTAGGAGACCTTTACGAAGTAGTCCCTGATCTTATAAAGCAATTAAAGGAAGAATAGTTAAACTATAGACTTCACAACAACTCTTTCTTTTTTATACTTTCTAATTTTACTATTTTATTTTTTCAGTATTTTTAACACTCATTCTAACAATTAAAAGTAAAAAATATAGAAAGATTTACGAGAGGTGTTTTTAGGATATCCTCTTAATCACTAAGACACTATTCATATCCTTATATATTTATCTTCAATCTCTTTATCTTCAGGAACTATTTTACCAGGATTTAAGATATTATTAGGATCGAATAGGTTCTTTATTCCGTCCATCAGTCTCAATTCTTCTTTGCTTTTAAATTTTCGAAGTTCAG
>CAZRWG010000216.1:0-3085 GCA_964603805.1 uncultured Thermoplasmata archaeon | reverse complement strand
CAGGATTGACGCAGACAAACACATGGAAGAACCAGAAAATCTATCCGAGGAAATCACTCTAGTTGTCCAGAAGATGAAAAACCAGATAGAGGATGATGACTTGGACCCACATGTCGTCAAAGAGAATGATGGGGAAATAATAGATGCAGTTCCATTTCCCCTAACCCAATACGAAGAGCATGAAACAGAGATGTTCGTAACCTATAATAGAGCTCTTGATATTGCTTTCAGGTCAGATAAGAGCGATGAAGATAAAGAAGGAAAAAAAGAAAGATCTCGGTTGGAGAGAAAGCTAGCGAGTCAACAAAGGGCCCTCAAAGAACTCAAAGAAGAGGAAGAGGAGAACAAGATAAAGGCCGAATTGATATATCAGAATTACAGTGCTTGTGAAAAACTACTCGATAAGATACATAAGGCCAGGAGAGAAGGTGATAGAGAAAAGATATATTCAGAGTTGAGAGATCATGAGAAAGTGATTCAACTGAACGATTCAGACGAATACGTTGTGGTTGAATTGGAGGGAGAAAAAGATGGTGAAAGTTACACCAAGAACGTTAAACTAGATTTTAGGAAAGATGTCAACGAAAATGCGCAGAAGCACTATGAAAAGAGCAAAAAATGTAAGAAAAAGATAGATGGCGCTAAGGAGGCTATCGAAGAGACCGAGAAGGAAATCAAAGCCGGGAAAGAAAAAAAACGGAAAATAGAAAAAAAGGAACCGACAAAAAAATATTGGTTTGATAGGTACAAATGGTATATCTCTAGTGAAGGACATATCGTGATAGCGGGAAAGGACACGAAAACGAATGAAGAAGTTGTGAAAAAGTACTTGGAAAAATACGACCGTTACGCCCATGCAGAGGCGGGAGGAGCGCCAAGCGTTGTAGTGAAAAAGGGAGAAAAGGACGAGATAGGAGAAAAAACTTTGAAAGAAGCATGCCAATTCTCGATAATACACTCTAAGGAATGGAAGAGGGGAATAAGTGCGGGAAGGGCCTATTGGGTGAAACCGGAACAGGTGAGCAAAACAGCGGAAGCTGGAGAATCTCTTCCTACAGGCGCCTTCGTGATAAGGGGTAAAAGAAACTACCATGACAATCTTCCTATGAAAGCTGTGATAGCCGAATTCGAATATCAAGGTAAAAAGAAACTGATGTGTGCTCCCTCTTTGACTTTAGAAAATATAGATGATAATTCATTCAAGAAAAAAGTCGTTTTTATACCTGGAAAAAGAGATAAAAATGATTTTGCTAACGAGATGTCAAATTATTTTTCCGTACCAATAAGTGAAATACAGAGTATTATCCCTCCTGGAGATGTGAAAATAATAGAGAAGGAGTAGAAAGAGGTTTTTTTCCCACCCACAAAATTTCTATTTAGTTTCCAAAAATGCTTGGTAACCTTTGAAGGTGTGATATAGATCGCCTTTAGATATCAGTTCAAAAGGCGCATGCATGCCTAGGACGGGAGTGCCTGCATCTATAACATCTATATTTAATTCGGCAAGGAACTTAGCTACGGTTCCTCCACCACCTTCGTCGACTTTCCCTAGTTCAGCGGTCTGCCAATATACGTCGTTCTCGTTGAAGGTCCTTCTAATTAGTGCCACATATTCGGCGTGGGCATCGTTAGCCGAGTACTTTCCGCCTGCTCCAGTGAATTTGTTTATTGCTATCCCTTTACCAAACGAAGCTGCATTCTGGATCTCGTGTACGCTTTTGAATGAAGGATTCACCGCAGGACTGACATCGCCGGAAATAGCCTTAGAATTGTCTAGCATCTCCCGATGTTCATGCATGGTATACTCTTCTTTATAGAGGTTTAGTAACTTAGAATAAAGGGTCTCAATGAATTCTGAATTAGCTCCTGTGTTTCCTTCACTACCTATCTCTTCCTTGTCAAAGAATATGACTATGGCAGTTTTCTTAGGGTTTTCCAGTTCTAGTAAACCTCTCAAAGAGGTATAAGCGCATACTCTATCATCGTGGGCATAGCCGCCTAGCATGCTCCTGTCGAATCCTACGTCTCGTACGTCATGTGCTGGAACGATTTCCAACTCAGCACTCGTGAAATCTTCTTCATCTATGCCATATTTTTCGTTCAGCATTTCTAAAACTTTCGTCTTAACTTTTTCGTCAACATCTTCATCATCTATAGGTATACCCGCTACGATCAAATTCAGTTCTTCTCCTTTGATGACTTCTTTCATCTTCCTTTCTCCCTGCTTTTTCTTGGAAAGATGTGGTAGAAGATCACTTATAACGAAAATAGGATCATCAGGATCATCCCCTATAGATATATCTATTGGAGTTCCGTCTTCCTTTACGACTCTACCGTGGATCGCTAGAGGTATGCTGACCCATTGATATTTCTTTATCCCTCCGTAATAGTGCGTTTGGAGGAGTGCAACTGAAGCTTCGCTGTCTTCATATAGAGGGCGCGCTTTGAGGTCCAACCGCGGAGCATCTATATGGCTAGTAACGATATTACAACCATGGGTTAGATCTTCGTTACCTATGACTGCTGCCGCTATACTTTTATTTCTGTTGATGAAGTAGACCTTATCGCCTGGCTCAATTTTCTCATATTCGCTTATAGCCTTAAAATCGTTCTCTCTCAACAATTTTTCTGCTTGTTCAACGGCTTGCCTTTCCGTTTTAGATGAAGAGAGAAAATCTTTGTAATCCTCTGCAAATTCAAAAATCTCTTCTTTTTTCTCCTCGTCTAAGTCCTCCCAAACATTCTGGAGTGTGAAACCTAGTTCCTCTTCTAAATTGGATTCTTCTTCAGACATAATTATCCTAGAAAATCGAAAGCTAAGGGAGTTATTTATTTTTTCTCAATAGATTTGATATCTTTAGATGAACGTTCGAGCATGACACCCAATGAACAATCGTAGATTAAACTCCGAAAGTATTATAAATCCCCCAATTATTGAATACTTGCGTCGATTTGATAAAAATTACTGGACAGTGCAATAAACTATGACTGAGCTTTTAGAGGAGTTGGAGGAAAAAAAAGAAAAGGCCAATCAACGGGCCGAGAAGTACAAGAAACTTAGAGATGAGAAAAACGACGAAGCTAA
>CAZRWG010000215.1:0-3120 GCA_964603805.1 uncultured Thermoplasmata archaeon | reverse complement strand
TTATCAGATCTACACCTAAAGACCGCTTCAACCGCCAGGAATCTATAGGTCCGTAGATATACTTCATCGGGTCCGCTAAAGTTTCTTCAGTTAAAAAATTTGTTAAGAGGAAAGGGTTTTTAGGAGATCGTCGGCGCCTTATCTTCTCTTTTACCTTTGAATTCTATCTCTATCTCCAGTTCTCTTTCACCGTATCCTTCGAAATCGATGTCCAACTCTATATTATCTCTGAAAGTGAACGGTAGTTCCCACTCATCCGTCTTAATTGTAACTGTATCTCCTTCTCTCATCTGTTTCGCAAGCGATTCAAGAAAATCAGCTACCTGTTCCTTGTTCAAGTACACTTCATGTTCTAGATCTCCTTCTTTCACTACTCTTTTTTCTCCTTCCGAAGCGTTCGGTATCTCGGGCATCTTATCACATTTAGGGAACAAAAGTTTAAAATATATAAATATTCTTAGGAATCTTATACGTGAAAATATGAAACCTGTCGAAATCATCGGATCAAAAGCTAGGTTGGAGATCCTCCATCAACTCGCGAAAGAAGAAATGTACGTGTCTGAATTGATGGAAAAAGTCGGTTTAGACGGAAAGACAGCAAAGCATCATCTGAATAAATTGGAAAGAGAAGGGATCGTATCTTCGGAAAAAAAAGGAAGAAGGAAGTACTATTCGCTCGATAAAGAAGTGATTGTTCGAATATCACCTTCACCGAACAGAAGATTCCAGATACAGTTTCCAAATATCGATTAGTGGAAAAGATCAATCCTCTATCGGCTCGAATTCGGCCATGAAGTGTCCCAATAATTCAGGCGCATAGGTCCTCTTCAGACCGCTTATCTCATCTCTTCTCTCGTAAAGTTTTCCGACAGATTCCCCCACATAATTCAACTGGTTGAGTGTATAAACTCTTCGCGGAATAGCCAATCGCATGGTTTCCATCTCTGCCGGGATAATATTACCTTCTTCGTCCTTCTCACCAAACGCGCTCGTTCCTAACTCTACAGCTCTTATACCAGATTCCTTATAAAGCTCAGTTGTCAAAGCCTGGGCAGGAAATTGCTGCGGCGGTATATCGGGTAAAAATCGGCCCGCGTCTACAAAAACTGCATGACCTCCAACTGGTTCGATGATCGGTACTCCTTTTTCTAGTAAATTTTCTGCTAGATACTTTACCTGCTGACTCCTGTATTTCTGATAATCTTCTCTAACAACTTCTTTCAACCCTTGAGCCATAGCAGAAAGTTCTCTACACGCCAGGCCGCCATAGGTTGGGAATCCTTCAATTATGATGCTCAAATTCTTACATTTTCTGTGAAGTTCTTCGTCTCTGATACCGATCAGACCGCCTATGTTAACTAGACCTTCTTTCTTGGCGCTGAAAGTGAAACCATCCACGTAAGAGAACATCTCTTCAGTTATCTCTTGAATCGACTTATCCTCATATCCATCTTCTCTCTGCTTTATGAAATACGCATTTTCAGCGAAACGGCAGGCGTCGAAGAAGAAAGGAAGATCGTACTGTTCTGCGATTTCTGAGACTTCCTTTATATTTTTCATGGAAACCGGTTGACCTCCGCCTGTATTATTGGTTATGGTCAACATTATAAGAGGTATATATTCAGGTCCTTTTTCTTCGATAAATTCCTCAAGACGATCTATGTCCATATTGCCTTTGAAATCCAATCTATTAGTAGGTTCGTAGGCTTCTTCTATAACCAAGTCTACCGGCTCCCCTCCTTTATGTTTCACGTTTGCTCTAGTCGTATCGAAGTGCATATTGTTCGGTACGTAATCTCCTTCATCAACAAGTATAGAGAAAAGGACGTTCTCAGCGGCTCTTCCTTGATGCACTATCACGAATCTATCGAAGCCGAATATCTCTTCTACAGATTCTTCTAGATCATAATAAGAGTCACTCCCTGCGTAAGCCTGCTCGGTATCCAGCATCTCGGAATATTGTTTATCACTCATAGCTGTGGTCCCAGAGTCTGTTAAAAGGTCTATGAATACATCATCAGATCGAAGTTTGAAGACGTTGTATCCTGCTTCATCTATCTTACTTTCCCTTTCCTCCCTAGAAAGACGTTCTAACGATTTCACCATCTTGATCTTGAAGGGTTCCGGTTCTGTCATTATATCTAATGCGGTCTAAGTAATGATTCATAATTAATTTTTAGGGTGAAACAAAAGAAACTAAGATGAGTTTCACCAAAATATTTATTTATCTTCGCCAGGTGGGCACTTTACCCCGTAAATAAGTCCTCTCCCACGACTCTCATGAACACCTAGATTTCTCATGAGTAACAGAGGGATTTACACATGAAATGGAATAGCAAGTATAAAACGAGATTTGAAGGAAAAGTGACAATCGTAGTAATTCTTTTGATACTGATTTCTATTTCTCTTTCAGCTTTCGCTAATGGAACAAAACTCGATCCAGATCCTATCGCTTTGGAGATTGATGAATCAGACACCGAGTACGAAAAGATCGATCCCATAATAGTAGAGGGCGATGATGGATTTAGTGAGGAATATTGGAAAGGTAACGGAACCGAAGACGATCCATACGAATTGAAGGAGGCTTATGAAATAGACGCTTCTGGAAATGAATACGGGATAAAGATCGATAGTGTTTCGGATAGTCATTTTATCATTGAGAATGTTGAAATATACGGGGCGTCAGGTGATATTGGTGCAGGAATCCATATTTATAAGAGTGAAGACGGGACGATAAAAAATAACAATATTCATAGTAATGATATTGGAATATATTTTAGTGAACTGACTAGTGATAATCAGAATATTTTTGAAGAAAATGAAATTGCTGATAATCAGTATGGAATTCGTGGTATAGAAGGGGCATCTCAAATAATAAAAAATAATGATATTTTAGACAATTCTAAAATGGGCATCTATCTTGATTATATTTCTCCTTATAATGAAATCATTGGAAATGAGATTTCAAATAATCTTGGCCATGGTATAAAAACAGAGGAATATTCTCCATACACTTTGATAGAAGACAATACTATATCAGGAAATGATGGGTCTGGAATATATCTATATTATAGTTCTACCGATGGTGAAGTAACCAATAATCTAATAGAAAACAATGCT
>CAZRWG010000214.1:0-3155 GCA_964603805.1 uncultured Thermoplasmata archaeon | reverse complement strand
TACATATTTCACCTGCGGTGTCACCAGCACAGATCCGGATCCATCCACCACTACACTCTCCTTGTCCCCATCCCCCTTAAGCTCCACTTCCTCGATAATCCGCAAGTCGAAAAACGCTCCGTGATCCAAAGTAAAGTTGTTACCATCTCCCGTCACTTCGAGCCCTTCTCCCACGAAATCTTCCGTGTAAACATAAATTTCTCCGTCCTCGTTCTCTTCTATACCGTGATCGTGCTCTAGATCAATTCTACCTGCGGTGAGCGAAAGACCGTTTCCCGCATCCACCTGCAGGTCTCCATCTTTCACCTCTATACCTCCACCGCTTACATCTTCAAGATCCACTTCTAACCTGTCATTTCACCTAGCATATCCCTCGCCTCTTCTTCAGAGATCACACCAGCTTCATACAACCTCTCCACCGCAACTGCCGTCTTACTTAAGATCCCTGCTTCTTCCTTATGATCCGGAGGCAGCACGTCTCCCCAGTCCAACTCGAATTCACCTTCAGGCAGAGCACCTTTTTTCTGCAAGTACTCCAATTTGTCCATCAACATATCGTTTATCTTGCCTCTCCGTCTCTTGTTAACCTCGATGTAGTAGATCAACAGATTGGTCTCACTACCAGTTACCGCACCGGCCTGCGTGCCGGTCAGCACCTGATACGGCATGGAAGTACTTGTCTCCATCAGATGCTCTATGAGATCAGTGGGATCGGACAGATCAGGACCTGGATGCAGTATCTCCGTTCCGTGAGGTATCATCATGTCGCTCCTGATTATCGCGACTCTATCACAGACCTCCTCCACCTCGGCAAGGATATGTGAAGACATGAAGATGGTTTTACCTTTATCCTTTTCCTCCCTCAACAGTCTATAAAACTTCTGCTGCATCAATGGGTCAAGACCTGTTGTGGGTTCATCCATTATTATCAGATCCTGATCAGCCATGAAAGCCTGAACTATACCGACTTTCTGCTTGTTACCTTTAGAAAGATTTCCATATTTTTTTCCCATATCTAACTCTAAGCGTTTAGCTAGTTTCATCATCTTCGTTTCATCGGATACTCCACTCTGAGATAACAGAAATTTTAGGATCGTTTTTACCTTTAGATCGGGATACATCCCAAAATCCCCAGGTAGATATCCAGTTCTCCTATAGATCTCAAGAGAGTCTTTATGGGAATCTAAGCCGAATATCTTCACATCTCCTGCAGTTTTGTTCAAAAGACCGAGGCATGCTCTTATCGTGGTCGTTTTTCCCGCTCCATTCGGTCCTAAAAAACCCATTATCTCCCCTTTGTAGATGTCCAGATCAAGATCTTTTATACCGATGACATCGCCATACTTTTTTGTCAGGTTCCTTATTTTCATAACGGGAGTTCGGTTTTTTTTCATTTTATTCATCCCTCCTTTGCTTCCTCGATGAACTCTTTTAGGTATTCTTCATGCTCATCATAGAAAGAAGTCAGAAAATTTTCTTTCGCACCTAATAAACATTCTACTATGTGGGCTTCAGCTTTGATCGTTTTGAAGATTTCGTTGATATCATCATCCCATGACGCTTTCGCTATTTGATGTAATCTCCCGTGTATCCAAAACCGCATCGTTTGTTCAGGATACTCGGTATCGAAGACACCTTCTTCAACACCTTGTTCTACTATCTCTTTTAAATATGGAACCATGGCTTCGACCGCATCATGGTATACTTGATTAACAAATCTAGAAATAGGGGAATCACCCATCAAAACCGATGTCAAGTAAGACTTTTCCTTCTTTTCCTGAAGTGACTGCATCCACAACTTCATGAATTTTTCCTGAGCACTCAATATTGGATCATTTGCTATTTCCTCTAAAGTTTCGGTGATGTCTTCCACCAATCTTTCAGTTATCGCCTCTACTATGTCCTGTTTAGAATCGAAGTAATAATAGAAAAGGCCGTGAGTTACACCTACTTCTTCACAGATATCATCGATGGAGGTTTCACTATATCCTTTCTCAGCAAATAATCTCCCAGCTGCGTCTATCAACTTTTCTTCGTTATCGGTTTCTTTATCTTTCATCTTTACTTCTCCTACCTAATTGTTAGTTAACAAATTTAACTAACTGTTAGTTAATAAGTTAATCTAATATTAATAATTTTCCGCCGAACATATTATAATTCCATATTTGTAGATATCTAGTCCAACACTTATTTCATCCAAAAAATCAGACTGATAATATTTTACAGGTATATTCATTTAGATTTCATCACTTTATCCATGACTTTCAGCATGAATCTGACTCCTTTTCTTTCGAAATAGGTGTCATTGAGGTTACCGATAAAATACGCTTCTAAATCGGGATGATAGAACATAAAAGCACCTGTCGAACCGACTACACCCCATGACTTGAACTTTCCTGGCATCAGGAGCGGGATCTTTTTCAGC
This sequence comes from uncultured Thermoplasmata archaeon, assembly GCA_964603805.1. Taxonomy (GTDB): domain Archaea; phylum Thermoplasmatota; class Thermoplasmata; order Halarchaeoplasmatales; family Halarchaeoplasmataceae; genus Natronoplasma. Next base: position 730 of record CAZRWG010000214.1, on the reverse strand, counting down.
ATCCATATCCCATATCCATAATCGATGCCCAATCCGAATTTGGCTTTATCGCTCATCATGATATCTAAAGTTCCTTTTTCTATAATCTCATGATTTACAAGAGAAGTCATGAATTTCAATAGGTCTTCCATCGGCGCTACTACACCTCCGCCTGCATAGTCTATACCGGTATAACTCCCTGTCTCAGTGAATACTTTGATATCTGTCATCTTTTCTCCTTTTAGATAGAAATCAGCTATTGGAAAACCTGGATCTTCTATAGGTTCTGAAACGTGAAGCATGAATGAATGTTTCATCTCTAGGGGTTCAAATATACGTTTCTTGAGAGCCTCATGGAAAGGCATCCCGGTGATCTCTTCGATTATGAATCCAAGTAGATAATAATTTGTATCAGTGTAGTAGAACTTTTCACCAGGGAGAGAATGTGGTTTCCTATTCTTCTTACCCCATTCTACCGCTTTCCTCGGACTCATCTCGAGCTCAGGATTTTCCAGGAGTTTATCGAGAAGATGCCAAAAACTGTCAGGTAAACCTGAGGTATGATTCAGCAGATGTTTGACCTTGATCTTATCCGTATGATCATCACCTTTGTAAACATGTAGACCATCCAATATATCATCGTCTAGATATTCACTTATCTTGTCTTCGAAAGATAATCTTCCTTCTTCGTACAGTATGCTGATGAGTGTCGACGTGAAGAGTTTACCAACGCTTGCCATATAATTAGGCT